>JAHQWA010000541.1 GCA_019634045.1 Saprospiraceae bacterium | reverse complement strand
CCCATCAGCTTGATCGCTACTTTCTCTGATGATACCGCCTGTACCTTCACCAATGAAGACGCTGGTCCAGCACCTGCGGGTTGTTCGGTAGATCCCTGTGCTCGGGTAGCTTTTGATACCCAGGGTGGATTAGCTGGCTCTAGTACCTTTGGTGGTGGATTGTTCATTACGAATAACTCTGCCGGTTCAGTCAACATCACATCTGTTTCTATTGACCTCAGCACGGCAGTATTCCCGAATATGGTCTTTGACCCAGTAGGTACGGCGGGAGATGCGACGGCGCAGTGTGTTACTGTGATTGCTCAGAACGGAGGCGATGGTGATGTTGGAATAGATCCTCCGGGTGCTGGTGACGGTAATGGTGCTGATGCTTGTGAAGACCCCTTCTCCGATCCAAATGGCCCAGGTGGTTACAATGTGATGACCTTGGACTTCACGGATTTTGAACCTGGCGAGACAGTCAACATTGCGGTGGATGTGGATCCACGCAGTATTGAAGGGTTCAACGCAGCGGGTAATGCGGGTGCGGTTGCTGGTTCTGAGTTAATCGGTTCTACCGTTACGGTAACTTACTCTAATGGAGCTACCGCTACTCGCCAATTGTGGCAGGTAGGTAATAGCGTTGTGAATTCTGAGAACTTCTTTAACGCGACAGCTGACGCTTGCGCGGCTCCATCACTGGAAGTAGGTGGAATCACTGCCAATGGCCAAGTATTTGAGACCGCTCAAACGGCTAACATTTCTGGTCCAGCGAACGCAGAAGTGGAGGTATTGGTTTACGGTACTACGATTGAAGACCTAGCGGGTAATGCGCCAACTGATCCATTTGAGATGAATAAGGCGCAATCCATCCAAGCCACAACTGTTACACTAAATGGGGCAGGAACGGCACAGATCAATTTAGATCTTACAGGAACTTCTGATCAGCAGATCTACTACATCGTAGCCACAGTGCTACCTGCTGCCGATGACTGTGGACAAAGTGCTTGTGATATTTCGAATGTGGTTCGCCTACAGATTGTAGACCCACCTTGTGCTATTACGGCCCTTACTGTAGATAACATCTCAGCCTGTGATGATGTCGAAACTCCAGACTTAGGAGATGATATTTTTACAGCTGATGTAACCGTAACTTTTGAAAACATTCCTACTACAGGAACCCTAGACTTAGCGGGTGATGGAGTAGCCTCTATCGACGTAGCTAGCCTCTCCGGTGGCACCTACACCTTCGTTGGTGTGGAAATGGCTGCTGATGGGACGGCGATTAGCTTGACCGCTACCTTCTCCGAAGACACAGCCTGTACCTTTGCCAATGCTGATGCAGGAACAGCTCCTGAAGCTTGTTCTGTAGAGCCTTGTGCGATCTCTGACTTGGCTGTGGCTAACATTTCGGCTTGTAACGATCAGGCGACTCCAGACCTAGGAGACGATACGTTCACTGCTGATGTAACGGTAACTTTTGCTAATATCCCTACTACGGGCACGCTAGATCTATCTGGTGATGCAGTAGCTTCTGTGGATGCGTCGACTTTGACTGGCACCAGCTAAACCTTCTTTGGGGTAGAAATGGCTGCTGATGGGACGGCGATTAACTTGACCGCTACCTTCTCCGAAGACACAGCCTGTACTTTTGCCAATGCAGATGCAGGCACCGCTCCCGAAGCTTGTTCTGTACAGCCACCGGATGTCACCTTCTGGCTAGAAGCAGAATGTGCAGAAGTGGGTGACAACTGGGTAACACTTACAGATGAAAATGCTTCTAACGGAGAATATGTAGCGCCAGCAGATGGTAATAACTCACTTCCTAATCCTCCTGCAGATGTGCCAGCCAACCAGGTGAAATTCACCCTTGAGTTAGGCACTGGAGAGGCTTCGGATTACTACCTATTTGGTTTAGTCAATGCTCCAACCAGCAATGATAACTCTTTCTGGGTTCGCGTTAATGGTGGCAACTGGATCCAATGGTGGCAAGGCCTTGATACGGACGGTGGTTTTGAATGGAAAGAAGTGTTGAACAGTCCATTTAGTCTAGTAGAAGGAGAGAATACGATCGAATTTGCCTATCGGGAAGATGGTACGCTTTTAGATAAGATCTATTTGAGTGCCGATCCTGCTATTCCAACTACGACTGGGCCTGAAGGCGTAAACTGTTTACCAAACCAAGCACCAATAGCCGCCTTCACGGCTGATCCTTTAAGTGGTATTGTACCGCTATCCGTAAGCTTGGATGCCTCGGCTTCTAGTGATGCCGATGGAGAAATTGTATCCTATCAATGGACAATTTCTGGTCCGGTATCGGCCGCTTTCGACGAGGATACGCCGCTGAGCAGCTTTGATTTTACTACTCCTGGTATTTACACCGTAAGTTTAACGGTTGTGGATAATGATGGTGCCAGCAGTACAAATACTGCAACGGCTACCATTACGGTTGACACTGCTCCAGATGCGGATAACGATGGTATCCCAGATGTAGATGATAACTGTCCAAATGAGGCGAATCCAGGTCAGGAAGATCTAGACGAAGATGGCATCGGTGATCTTTGTGATCCTGATATCGATGGAGATGGAACGCTCAATGAAGAAGATTGTGCCCCCTTAGATCCTACTTTGGCTACTGAATTACTGTACTACGCCGATGAGGACAATGACGGTTTTGGTGATCCAGATGTCAGTCAACTATCCTGCGGTCAACCAGATGGTTATGTCCTAGATAATACGGACAATTGCCCTGATACACCTAATGCAGACCAAGCTGATCTAGACCAGGACGGATTGGGAGATGTTTGTGATACGGATGCCGATGGAGATGGTTATGAAGCTGGTGAAGATTGTGATGATCTAAATGCAGCCATTAATCCAGATGCTGTGGATATCCCAGATAATGGAATTGACGAGGACTGTAATGGTGAGGATGCCACGAATAATGGTTCGGGTACCTTCTGGTTGGAAGCTGAATGTGCTAACGTCGGCAGCAATTGGAATACGGTTACGGATGGAGATGCTTCCAATGGCGAATATGTGACGCCAGCAAATGGGAATAATTCCTTGGCTAGTCCACCAGCAGATGTTCCTGCCAACCAGGTTGAATTTGTTGTAAACTTGTCTGCTGGACAAGTCGGAGACTACCACTTGTTTGCTAGAATCGAGGCCCCTTCCAATGACGACAACTCCTTCTGGGTACGTGTCAATGGTGGCAACTGGATTCAATGGTGGCAAGGCCTCAATACCGTTGGTGGATTTGAGTGGCGGGAAGTACTGAATAGTCCTTTCGAGTTAGTCGAAGGTGCAAATACGATTGAATTTGCTTACCGAGAAGATGGAACTTTACTGGATAAGATCTATCTAAGTGGAGATCCAGATGCGCCAACTTCGGTCGGGCCAGAAGGCGTGAACTGTACTGCAAATACTCCGCCAGTAGCGGCCTTTACAGCTAGTCCTTTATCCGGTACTGCACCACTTGTTGTGAGTTTCAATGCTAGTACATCAAGCGATGCTGACGGCGATGTAGTTACCTACAACTGGAACTATGGTCCTTCCACTGCTACAGATGATGATCCGCTGTCTAACTTTACCTACACGCAGCCAGGTACCTACGTGGTAACGCTAACTGTGGTAGACAATGATGGCGCCACAAGTTTAAATACGGCAAGTGTAACGATCGTCGTAGAGGAGGTGGTGATTCCAGATGCAGATAATGATGGTATTCCAGATGTGGACGACAATTGTCCTATTAATCCAAACCCAGGTCAGGAAGACTTGGACCAGGATGGCATCGGTGATGCTTGTGACGATGACGCGGATGGTGATGGCTTCAATGCGGGAGAGGATTGCAACGACTTCGATGCGTCCATCAACCCTGATGCTACGGATATTCCAGATAACAATATTGACGAAAATTGTGATGGTCAGGATGCTACTACCAGTCAGGTTACGGTTTGGTTGGAAGCAGAATGTGCGGAAGTCGGAGGCAATTGGGAGACAACAGTAGATCCTAGTAGCGGAGCTTCCAATGATACTTACGTTTCTATCCAGTCCGGTTTCAACTCCTTATTTACACCACCTGCTGATAATCCGGCAAACATTGTTAAATTTACAGTGGATTTAGCAGAGGCTGGCAACTTCTACATTGTAGCTAGAGTTCAAGCTCCATCTAACAGTGATGATTCCTTCTGGGTTCGTGTAAATGGAGGAGGCTGGATACAATGGTGGCAAGGATTATTTACCGGTAACACATTTGACTGGAGAGAGGTAGTGCAAAGTCCGTTTGCTTTACAAGCGGGTTCCAACACTATCGAATTTGCCTATCGCGAGGATGGAACCTTACTGGACAAAATCATGGTCAGTACGGAATTGCAATTCCCGAACGGTGTCGGTGGTAATGCTCCTGATTGCGACATTGTAAGCAATCAGCCGCCAGTGGCATCTTTCTTTGCTACACCAACTTCCGGAACGGCACCATTGACGGTTAACTTCAATGCAAATGCTTCTTCGGATCCAGATGGTACTGTTGAAATCTATACTTGGGACTTTGGTCCTGCAGGTGGATCGGATAACAGTCCGTTGGCTCAGTTCACGTTCACAGAGCCTGGTATCTATGTTGTGACCTTAGTTGTTACAGACAATGAAGGAGCAACTAGTAATACAGCCAGTGCGACGATCGTGGTTTCACCTGCTGGTGACGATGATGCTGATAATGATGGGGTAGTTGATGACGAAGACAATTGTCCGAATACACCTAATCCTAATCAGGCAGACCTGGACAATGATGGAATTGGAAACGTCTGTGACGATGATGCCGACGGAGATGGATTCGATAATTCTATTGATTGTGATGATTTCGACGCTGATGTGAACAACGGAGCAATCGAAATCTGTGACGGAATTGACAACGATTGTGATGGATTGGTTGATGAAGATGGTGCTTGTGATGGCTGTAGCCAACAATTGATCGACTTCAACAATTTCAATACTACATGGGGCCTCTGGAATGACGGAGGTATTGACTGTCGACGAAGTGCTGCCGATGCGGTATTTGCTTTTGGCGGGTCGGGTAGACCGGTACGCTTAAGAGACAATACCAATAGCTCTGTGATGACAACTGATCCACTTGATCTTACGGCTTACACTGAACTGACGGTAGAATTCACCTACATAACGCTTAGTATGGATAATGCGGAAGAAGATTTCTGGTTGCAAATATCCTTAGACGGCGGTGCTACCTTCAACACTGTGGAAGAGTGGAACCTAGGGGATGAATTCCAGAATGGTATCCGTTACTTCGAAACCGTAACAATCGACGGTGAGTTCACTGAAAATACGCTCTTGCGTTTCCGTTGTGATGCTTCTGGTAACAACGACCAGGTATACATTGACAATGTAGGAATTTCTGGCTGCTTCGATCTATCAGGCCTAATCGCTGGTCCTGAAAGAGAGAACAAAACAGCGAAAGAGGCGGTGAGTACGTTTGGAGATTTGGAACTAGAGACCGAACTTGAAACGGCACCAACTGAGCTTCAGTTATTCCCCAACCCAGTTGCGGATGAATTGACGGTTAGGTTTAGCTTGCCAGAATTGACTGATGTGACTCTAGTGGTTACTGATCTACAAGGAAGAAGAGTGGGTATGGAGCGTTTGCTCAATGCCAAAGGTACCATAGAACAGAAAATTGCCGTAGAACGCTATCCAGCAGGCATTTATTTGTTGCACTTAATCACTCCTGAAGGCAAACAAACACAGAAGTTTGTAGTGGCCAGGAACTGATTGTAAATTCGGCTATAACTTACTGAATTATATTGGCGAGGCCACTGCAGCAATGCAGTGGCTTCCTTTTTTCGGTAGAAGGTGAAAATGCCAGTGGGAAAGTTTAATGATTAATCACTTGTTCCAGGAAATCTCCGACATAGTAGGAGACCAGTGCCGCTAAAACACCTAGAAGTAGCGTCTCAGCAATGCCTTTAAGTCGATTGGTTTCTGTGACATAAGTCTTTAGGAAGCCCACGATGACAAATCCTAGGGAAGTCAAGATACTGGTACCTAGAAATAGATTACCTGCAAATCCCCATACATAATCCCATACATACAAACTTAAGGGAATCAAACCAATCAAGATAAAAGAGATATAGGTCACTAGTCCTACTCTGAAAGCAGACTTGCCATCTTGCATCATGTGTAGCTCTTCTTTCATCATCACATCTACCCACCGATCTTTGTCTGCCGTAATCACATCGACGACCTGTTGCAGTAACTCACCTTCAAACCCTTTTTGTCGATAGATCTCCTCGACCTCTTGCCGCTCTGCCGCTGGAAAGGCTTCTACTTCGTAGTATTCCACTCGTTTGTGTTTTTCGTAATTATCCTGTTCGGATCGAGTAGAAAGATAGGCGCCAATGGACATGGCAAAACCATCAGCAAACAGATTAGCGAAGCCAAGAATAATGATGATGGCACTATCTAAACCAGCACCGACCGAACCTGCTACAACGGCAAAAGTGGTCACACTACCATCAATCCCCCCGTAAACAAACTCACCCAGATAGTCTTGATAGCGAGAAAAGCTGTGAGACTGATGATGCAGTACTTCTTCATGGTGTTCCATGCGTATTCGGAATTTTGATGTAGAAATTAGAACTATGCAAAGTTGATGTTCAGGGAATTGGGTGACAAGATAGCAGAATCAATACCTTCAAAAGGTGATGATTGTCATTGGCTACAAATACGTGTGGAGAATTTAAGTTTTTGTAAACTCATTCATCCTTAGAACTGCGAATTGTGTGCAAATGGGATCAGAAAATTAAAAAAAATGAGGAAAATTATCAATTGAGGCAACCCACCCCCGTTTCTCGCACGTAAGGTCTATGTAAGCAAGCAAGGAGCATGACTGAAAACAAGCAATTAGCTTTTTTAATCGAAGGTTGTAGAAAAGGAGAAGAGCGCAGTCAAATGGAACTGTATCGCCAGTACTATAGCTATGGTATGGGGATCTGCCTTCGGTATGCTCGCAAGCGAGAATTAGCCGTTGAGATGTTGAATGATGGCTTTTTGAAGGTGTTTACCAAAATAGACCAATACAACTCCAAACAAGCCTTCAGGCCTTGGCTACGAAAAATATTGGTTAATGCGGCCATTGACCACTATCGTAAATACAGCCGAGATCAAGCAGATGAACCACCTATCGTCCGGCCGGCCGGAACATCCTATAATGAAGCACTTGACAACTTAGCATTCGAAGACTTACTGGAAATTATGCGCATCTTGCCGCCGGCCTACCGAATGGTCTTTAACCTCTATGTGGTCGAAGGTCGTACGCACGCTGAAATTGCAAAACAGTTGAGAATTTCAGTGGGAACCTCTAAATCTAATTTAGCCAAAGCCCGATTAAAGATTAAGGAGCAGTTGAGCGCCAGCAAGGGTTTTTCTTTTAAAACCAAAAAATATGGGTGATAACTACTTTGATGAAAAGCTTAAGGATATCCTAGAATCGCCCCCTGAATATGAACCGGATACCTTGGCTTTGCAGGACATGCAGAAACGACTAAGGGGGCGTGGAGGAGGAGCTTCAGGCATAGCTTGGATTCCTTGGGTGTTGTCTTCTGTGTTGCTGTTGTTGCTAGCAGGAGGAGGCATTCTATTTCAGCGTTTATTCACTTTACAATCGAAGATAGATCGCCTGGAAAATCAACTCACGACGACACAAACCACAACAGATACTATTATTCACCAACAAATCATTCAGCATTACGATACCATCTATACAATTGTTTATCAAGAAAAGTATTTACCGGTTGAAGCGGCTTTGGCCAATTTCCCAAACCTCTATCGTCCCAACTCGCCAACTTTATTTAGCCAAGGGGGAACAAGGAGAACGCTGAGTGGACAGCCGGTCCTTGACCAAGGAATATACAGCTGGAGTTTGGATGAAAATCGTTATTCCTTGCTTGAGCGTAGTCCAAGCTCTAGTTTTTTTACTACTGATCAGTTCACGGCCGAGGTAGAAATGGAAGAAGATTTTTGGGGCCATCCAGCGATGCCAATTAGTGAACTGAAACTAAAGCAATTACGAACTAAACCGTCCTGGGCAAAAGCATCAGTTGATGGCCCAGGATTACCCATTACACCCTATAAGAAATCTACGATCAGCCCATTGTATTACTTTACGCCCATTGGTCTAGATGCAGAAGTGGCAGTTTCACCCGTAGTACTTCCTTCACATGAATTGGGGGGCTCTTCCTATGCTCTTGGCGCGGGCTTTGGAATCCAATTGCCTGGGAATCGTAGCTTGCTTGTAGGTGCGGAGTGGCTGTCTATGGATTTTGACTTGAAAGCCCCGGAACAGTTTGATCGGTTTCCCATTCTAGACCCAGAAGATCCTACCGATGTGCTACATGAGTTAAAAGGCTATTTTTCTTATTTGCAAGTCCCGGTGAGCCTCCGTCAGGTGCTTTTTACCAAAAACAACTGGGGCGCAGCGCTAAGCATCGGAATGGTTGCGGTAAAGCCTGTAAGACATCGTTTAGAATATGAATATTTGAACGGACAAGGTGAATATAAATTAGCTAATAATGTGCCTACGGCCCCTTTTTCGATTAGAAACCTGAGATTAGGGCTGTCGAGCCAATTTCAACTAAATCGAAAGTTTAGCCTCAATCCAGCATTACAATATCAACATGCCTTTGAAGTGCAGGAACGGGAATTTTTCCCTTTGACCTATTGGAGTTTGCGCTTAGGGCTAAAGTACAATTTTAGCGAATAGATCCCCCTCTGTAATTGCACGAGAAGAAGTCAAGCACAATAGAATTGTGCTGTACGACGCTATACCTTCTATCCTTTTATCGGAACAATAAAAAACCTTATGCTAAGAACTTGGTTGGTTTTCGTTGGCTTGACAATGCTATGGATCATGACTCGATCTATCTACCTGGAGTCATGGACATCCGTGCAGTCTGAATCTGCTATCCAGCAAAGTGTCGCGAATAGCTGTCCTTCCTGTGTTCAATTGCTGAAGACACAAGAGGTCTCAATTGCTACGGATGACCATAAACGGTTAGCTATTCTACAGGACCAGCTGCAAAGCTGTAGAGCGCAATGTCCAGATTACACGCTTTTGGAGCGACAACTCAAGGAGCGTGCACTGAGTACAAAATATCAACCCTAAGCAAGCAGCCAGCCGCTCCCTTTTATATCAATATTCATGCTTTCCTCGCGACCAGCCATGTCCCGCCAAGTAGTTATTCCCATCTTCCGCGGCAGGCTCCTCCAGTTGAGTCCCCATACTATCGTTCCAGCGATTGAGATAACCAAAGAGTGCAATGACACCCATAATTTCCACAATCTCACCCTCTTCCCAATGGGCTCGCATATTTTCGGAGATTTGATCATCCACGGCATTCGGCACGGAGGAAGCGGCAATCGCTAAATCGAAGGCGGCTCTTTCCGCATCCGTGAAGGCGGGATAGGTCTTGTATTCCCAGATGTTTTGCAATTTATCTTCTTCAGAGCCATATCGAACGGCCGCTCTGATGGCATGGGCCTCGCAATACCGACAACCGGTAGTCATGCTGGAGAGATAAGCTATGAGTCGCTTCAAAGCGCTGGTCACTCTCCCCTTGTTCTCCATCACGGCCTGGTTCATTTCCAAGAAGGCAGCAGCGATGCGTGGGCGATGCATCATGGTGAATAGGCTATTGGGGGTAAAACCCAAGGTTTCTTCGTAGAAGCGGGCCATTTCTGCGGCTTCTTCGGTGGCATTTCTATCTAGTGGCGAAACTAATGGTTGCTTCATATTTGGTCTTATTTTAATCGTGATGTAGTTAGTTCTTTGCTTTGTCGATGATCACTTCTTGCTGGATCAATTTTTTGCCCGAAAAGAGGGCCTCAAAGAAGTCAAAAACGACGGGTAGTTCCTCAAATTGCACGCCGGCAATTTCGTGCTTGGCTGCTAGGTAGGTATAGAGCAGATAAGAACTTTGATGTTCTTTAAGCTTTTTAGTGATGGTAGCAGAACCGTCTAACCATATATAGCCGGCACGTGCAGGATCACAGTAATGGTGCGGCGCTGTTGCGTAGGGTACCAGATTATCTTTGGTTCCATGGAAAAATACCCCGGGTACTGCACGATGAGCACTGATGTAACGTTCGTCTACGATCGCTCCGGCCTGCGACCAGACTCCAGCTATTTGGATGTCATCATACTTGCTTTCCGTTTCAAACAACCAGTCCTTTAGGTAGACGGCATTGAGAATGGCTTCCGCTCCTGCGCTACTCCCTCCGACGATGATCTTAGCGGGATCAATTTGAAATTTTTCCTTCTGACTGTATATGTAATGAATGGCGTCCCAGGTATCGTAGGCGCTTTCCTTGAATACCTTGATTTTGTCACTCCTTGGGCAATCACAACTAAAGCCGGTTTTCTCGCCTTTACGTAGTAAGCGATAGGTAATAGATACGCCCACATATCCCTGTTTGGCGACAGCCTCCATCAGGCGAACTTCCATTCCATTATCTCTTTTTCCACCGGAGAAGCCGCCGCCATGCACCCAGACCAGCACCGGGCGGGACAGTTTTTCTGGATTGTCTGTTTGGTAAACGTCTAACTCCAATTGTTGGCCGTCCTTTTCAGCGTATTGATGTGTGGATTTTTGAATTTCCTGGCTAAGGAGTGGAAAGACAAGCAGTAGGCATAATGGCACTAGCAATTTCTTCATATCAGTTGAGTTTTTCTGGATTGTTTTGATGTTAACTGTGCTCCCTAATTCGAGATTAGGATAAACTTCAAATGTAGCCAATATATCTAAATGCTATTAGCCTTGGATTGGTTTTCTGCCTAGATACTATTGCTATTCGTGATGCACAAATCTAGTTCTTTTCTGTCCTTTTTTACGTAAATTGGAATCCTGAATCAAGACAAAACGATCATGAAAAACCACTGGAGCCTCCAGCTGCTAAGCCTCGGGGTATCTTTCCTGTTTTTTGCCTCAAGTGGGTTCGCACAAGGGAAAATACGACTGGACTTTGGACCGAAAAACTTAGCTGCCAGTCCCTCCTATGAGCGCATTGATGCTAGCCGTGAACTTCCGGTCTTGAAGTGGAAGACGCACCCTAGTCAGAGCTTTCATCATCCCAAATTTAAGGCGATCCGGCGCCCCGAATGGCTCACGGGCGTCACCGCTAAGACCTTAGCCTTTACCATCCAACTAGCCCCAGGTGCCTGGCAAATCCGTCTAGCAATGGAAGCCGGTACCGAATACATCTCCAGTCTTTCCTTGCAAATCAACGAGGAAAGTCAAACCCTAGGCTGGCATGGCTTCCGCCCACCTCCCGAACCTCCTACGCAAGTTCTGGAACATTTTCGGCTCTGGCTAGGAGAAGTACAAAGCCACGATGGTCAGCTCCATTTCCAATTTGAAAGTGAAAGAGACTCCGTTCGATTGCTAAGTCTGGAATTGGTGAAAATGGATGCTCCCAGTAGCCCGAAAGAAGCATGGTTGGCGGAACAAATTCAACAAATTGGAGCCTGGGAAGGCCGGGATAAATCTATCAAACCCCTGCTAGAGGAACTTTGGTTTGAAGCACAAAAAGACCCTGATCGCAATTGGTGTTACCAACAATGGCAATATTTGGAACTGTTGTCCAGAGCGGAGGAGATCCGAGATATGCGCGGTTGGGAATGGGCCAAACGCAAAACGAGGATGAGTATGATTCGCCGCCATCAGCAAGGCGGAATGTTGCTGGATCCGCTGCTGAGAAAACCGGGGCACCCTTTGGAAGAAAGAGCCCGTTGGCTAAGGGCCAAGTTTCTGCATCACCTGGATTTAGAATATAGATATCGAGGAGAGGCAGAGCAATCTGAAGCGGATTTCAAGCTGTTGCTGCAGGCTCATCCAAGCGATCGCCTATTGCGCATGTACAATGGAGAAAAAATCCCCGCTCAGTGGAGCAGGGCTCAAGACATACCCATTTGCCCGGATGCTCCTGAATGGTCCCAAAAACAGTTGAAGGCCATGCAGCGACTTCAAGCTATTGTTCACTATTGGGTAGAGGAGCGACAGGCAAGCAATGGGGAATTGGGAGGAAAGCTGGGAGATGATGTGGAAGCCCTACGATTTTGGCATCCCTTGATCTATACCGGAGATGCTCTAGCTCAAGAGGGATGGATCAAACTAGCCGATGGTGTTTGGCATAGCCAACAAGTGGAACAAGGGTATGCGCGTTATATGGATGATGTGGAACATGCCTCGGAATTCATCTCTGACACGGCCCCATTGCTCTTGGTCGCCACGGAAGATACGGCTTATCATCGTCGGACTTTGTTCACACTTCAGCACTTTCTAGAGAATTGGACTCGAGTGAATTCGGAAGGACTCCGCCTATTCAAATCGGCCTGGTATAGTGCTACCGAAATCGAAGAAGAACCTCCCAAAAACAGAGATGTGCAATACAATGCTCGGGCCATGCAGCCACTGCGATATTGGCTCTGGCGTTACCCAAAAGATACAATCGTTCGGAATGCCTTATACGATTGGAGTAAGGCCTGGGCCACTATTGCCCAACGAACAGACAAAGGTAAACCTGCAGGCATTCTTCCGCCCTCCATTCGATCTACAGATGGGGCTATTAATGGGGAAGAGCCTACTTGGTATAAAGCAAATATGTTCTGGGAGTACTATGATTTCACCGGCGACGGACAGATGCTAGATCAGCTGCTCTTCGCTTGGCAATACAGTGAGGATCCCGCTTTATTGGCACCTATACTAGCTTCTTTACAATTGATTCAGAATCAGGCGGACCAGACCTCAAATGCCCCAGCAGGCTCTGCAGCATGGGCGGCGAGCAAAATGCTACATAATCGTTCCTTTTGGGGCGTGGCCGGCCAATGGCGTTTACTGACGGGAGATACTCGCTTTGATTCCTTACTGCTACAACAGGCACCTTATTACGTTCGCTATCAGATTACGAAAGATGAGTCCTACCTTACGCAAGGCTTGGATCAATTCCTGGAAACCACAGCTTATAACAAAGAAATGTTGACGACGGAAGTCATTTTTACGGATCGTCTCTTAGCTACCAACGAACGCTACGGGCGTCGCCTAGACAGTGAAGCGCTAAAGGCCATGTTGACCGGAGACGTGGTGATTGCTAGTACCTCGCCATACCTAGCGGTCACTTGGGGGAAGACCTTCAAGGGATTCACCGCGCTCTTGGAAGAACAGTCCCGTAAAGCCATTCAATTATCTATGTTTAATCATTCCGCTAAAGACCAGACCGCAAGTCTACGACTATGGCAACTTGAACCGGGAAACTATCGAATAGTCGGTAGCAATGGCTATCAAACATCCTTTACTAAAGCGGAGGCCGGTCAAAGTATTACTTTACCCAGTCCTGCCAAAAGCTTGGTCGAATATCGTATTGAAGCGAAAAAGCGCAATTAAGCTAGAGTTAGCCAAGTGGTTCATGTTTGGCGATAAAATCCGGATCGATTATGATGCCAGCACCAGGCCCGGTAGGCACAGTAATCACTCCGTTTTTACTCACCAATTCAGCCGTAGGGCATTCCACGGGAATACTGGAGTTGAATCCCTTGAATTCGTGAAAAGGTCCTGCATTAGGCAGCGCAGATACAAAGTGCATCATGTATAGATAACCAAGTCCAGAGCCCGAAATGTGCGGAACGCACTGCTTCCCTTTGCTGGCAGCCATACGAGCGACTCGCATAGAACGGATCATACCTCCAAAATAGAAGATGTCGGGTTGTACAATGTCTAGCGCATCATTGCCGATGAGCCAGCGGAAGTTGCGCATACTGGGCTCCTGTTCTCCTCCAGCGATAGGTATGCGGAGTGCATTGGCTACCGCTCTGGTTTCTTCATACCAATCGAAGGGGGTGGGTTCTTCGTAAAAATCGATCTGATATTCTTCAAGTATCTTGCCCACCCGAATGGATTCTGTTACATCGTATGACCCATTAGAATCAGCGTAAATCGTCATCTCCGAACCAAAGGCTTCCCGTACTAAAGGAATGAGTTTTTCGGTTCTTCCAGGAGGATAATCCTTATTCTTACTCATCCGCCCGCCAATCTTAAACTTGACGGCTTTGGCCGATGTTTCCAGTACATTTTCCTTGATCTTTTCCATGGAGGCTTCTGCGCTCTCCCCTCGATAATTATTCGCTTGATATACCGCAATTGCTGGCTTTTTAACGCCTCCTAGGAGCGTGCCCATGGATTGGCCACTTATTTGCCCCAGTAGATCGAGGATGGCAAACTCAATGGTGGCAAGCGGTACCCACAAGGCGAGATTTTGCAATTTATAATTGCTGCGGTAAACATATACTTCCTCCAGCAAAGCTTCTAACTCCCGTGCATCTTTGCCGATAAAAAAAGGTTGAAGCCGGTTTAGAAATATGGGATATAGCGATCGCATTTGGGCATTATTAGCAACTGATAAACCCACAGCACCCTCTCGCGATCGAACCCGACAAAGAAAGTTATTCTTATACCTTAGCAATTCTAAAGTGTCGATTAAGACAGGAGCAGAGATTCCACTTGTATTCAGGATAGGTCTAGCGACAGCCTGGTCTAATAAGCTGTAATCTACCGTAGAATGGGAGCGGTTTTCTTCCTTGGATTGAGGCTGACAGCCATAGGTGCTAAGCAATGTCCCCGCAGCTCCTAACAAGGAGGTTTTGAGGAAGGTCCTTCGTTTTGAATGCATATGCATAGGTTTTCTGAGCGGTGGATAAATGATGTAGCAAGCCCCGATTTAGCCATTCCATTGGTCAAGGTCTAGTTAAATTTAAGAATGTTTGGGAAGACAGATCAAGCCATTTTTATTATTTTCCAGTTGAAAAGAAGGTTCCGTACTAGCTTTGATAAGCGATCAATGAGAAATTACCCGTAGTTCTTCTCCCTGATTACTTGTTGGTGTGGCCGGAGCGACGCTAAATAATGTATGAATGAAAAACCTAAGTCTAGTTCTCCTGGCCTTGATCTGGCCCTACTTCTTATTAGCTCAAATTCAAGATGGAATTACCCTTAGTGGGGTTGTTACTGAAGCGGAAAGCGGCGCTACTGTTCCCTTCGTCAATATACTGCTGGCAGGCAGTGGCCGTGGGACAGTGAGTAATGAATTGGGGGCCTTTGAACTCAAGGTCTCGGAATTGCCAGCGAGATTGCTGATCTCTCACGTAGGATACAAGCGGCAACAGATTGAAGTGCAGGAAGTCGGTACCGAAATTCAGGTAGCCTTGGAAGCTGCAGAATTGCAAGGTGTAGAAGTAGTGGCAAAGAAAACCAATAAGATCTATCAGCTGATAGCCAAGGCCATGCAACGGACCAAGGAGCAAATGGAGCAGGATCGCTACGGGCGCGCCTTCTATCGACAGGTATCGAAAAACGATTCCATCTATAGTGAGTTGTACGAGATCTTCTACGATACTAAATTCTCAGCCAATGGTATTTCAGATTGGGCCTTGCAGCAAGGCCGTTATGCACTCCAAGAAAATAACGAAGGCCGAGGCTTGGTCTTCAACAAGAATTTTACACTGATAGATCGCGTATTTCCTACACTCGATCCAGCGATAGAGATGTTTCATACCCCAATTAGCGCTAGGGTAGAGGACTTCTATAACTTGCGAACGGAAAAAATTATCCAACCAGAGGAGCAGGAAATAGCGTTGATCCACTTTACCCCAAAATTGGATATAGTTGGAAAGACGCCGACTTTGGAAGGAATGGTATATATAGACCTGAAAACCTTCGATATTTTGAAACTCAGTGGGCGCTTTGCCAGCAATGAATTAAAGGTCATTGCCTTTCGAGGCAAAGGCAAGGTGGACAATTATGTGCTTGAGTATGAATCCGCTTTCCAGCGAGGAAAAGAAGGAGAATTGTTGTTGGACTACATTAGTGCTAAACAAGATTTTGATGTGGTGTATGAGGATCGACCAACGAAAAAAGTCAGTACGCAGTCGCTCTTAAATGTGTATGAGTACTATACACCAGGCAGGCGCGATCGCAAGTTGGGGGGTAGACTCAATTTTAAGAAAAGCGATGCCAAGGCTATCGATCAAAAGGGATACGATAAGGACTTTTGGAAGGAAAATGCAATCGTTAAGCGTACACCCGTAGAGGAGGCCGTTATTGCAGATTTTGAACGGAATCGACAGTTTGGTTCTATCTTCCTCAATAATCGGAATCAAGTTTCCTTCATCCCCGATATAGATAAAGATCCTTTCATAGAATCTCTGCTTCAGAAAATGCAGGTCAATGCGCCCATCCAGGAGAAGATTTATCTGCACCTGGACAAACCCTATTACGCCCAAGGGGAGTCCATCTGGTTTAAAGCTTATCTTCTAGATGCTTCCTTTCACCGTCCATTAAATGCCAGTAAGGCCATCTGGGTAGATTTGGTTAGCCCTGATGGAAAGGTGCTGGTCCAACAATTATTGCCGGTACAGGGAGAAGGCTTTTCCTTTGGAGAATTGAAGTGGCAGCAGCAGTGGCAGCCAGGAAAATACCAATTGAGAGCCTATACGGACCGTATGAAATCCTTTCATGCTGATTTCTTCTTTAAGGCAGAAGTTGAATTGCTAGGGACTAGCCCGCTGGGCAAAGCAGAGGATGCAGATTTTGATATCCAGTTTTTCCCTGAGGGAGGGGATTTGGTGAATGGCCTGTCGAGCCAGTTGGCCTTCTTAGCTATTGATGAGTCGGGGCGAGCCATCTCGGTGGAAGGAAAGATCATGGATGATCAAGGGAAAGAAATTCGTAAAATGAATACGCCGGCGGATGGCCGAAATAGCATCATTTTTCAACCCACAGCTGGCAGATCATATATAGCAGAAGTGCGGTATGGAAAACGATCCAAGCGATTCGATATACCTACAGCGCTGACGGAAGGATATGTGATGAGCGTACGAAATAAAAGAGGTAAGAACATAGGTGTGCGCGTCCTGTCCAGTGCGGCCAAGGTGGATACGGAAGTATATCTAATTGGACAAGTTCGTGGCCGGGTGTACTATAAGAGCAAAGGTGTTTTGTCTAATCGACTGCTCAATTTTGAGATCCCACGTCAGCTGTTTCCTAGCGGAATCTTGCATTTAAGTTTGATGGATGCAGAAAGTAAAGTCTATGCGGAAAGACTTTGCTTCCTTGATCAGGAGGATGCCTTGCAGTTGAAGGTAGACGCTAACAAAAGAAATTATGGGCCACGGGATGAAGTCGTGCTAGCGGTCAAGGTTAAAGACGTGGAAGGCCATCCGGTGCAGGGGAATTTTTCCTTAGCAGTAACGGATGCAGCCCAGGTCAAAATCCCTAGTTCGGCTCGGGATTTCCGCAGCTACATTTTGATGGAATCAGACCTAGCGACTATGCTGGATGCGCCTAATCGCTATTTTGAAGCAGATAATCCAAAGGCAGAACGCCAACTTGATCTACTCATGTTGACCAATGGTTGGCGGCGTTTTAGTTGGCAAGATGTCTTACGGGAGAAAAAAGTAGATAATCCCTTTTTTGCGCAGGGATTTGAGGTATGTGGAAGCTTGGGACCCAATGATGTGGCTAAGTATAAGCAGGCGGATCTAGCTTTGGTAATAGTTGGACCGACCGGAGGCTTTTACACCACGCAGGCAGATGAGGAGGGAAGGTTCTGTTTCTATGATGTAAATTTTGTCGACACCACTTTCCTTTCCGTTCAGGCGATGCTACCAAATGGACAAACCGCTGATGTAGAAGCGATATTTGAGATGCCTACACCACCGACTAGCACTTTTAGCGCGCCCACAGAAAATAGTCAAGCCCTGACAGCGGAGGCTAGCACACGCGAGAAGTATCAGTCAATTATGAAAGAACGACAGCAGGAGGCTACGGTTCTCAATGGAGACTTTGTGTTGCTGGATGAGGTAGTAGTTAAAGGAAACAAGATCACACCGCAACCTTCCCAATCCCTCCACGAAAGGGAATTTGCCGATGTCGTGTTGGATATGGACGAGCAATACAAGAATCATCCCAATGTCCTATCCGTGATGGAAGGGAAGGTTCCAGGCATGCAGGTTATAGATGATGGCTATCGTGCTTTGATTCGCATCACAGGAGGGACCAACGATCCGCTGGTTTTGTTCGACGGTATGCCGATTAATTCCTTGAATTGGACCTTACCAGATATAGTGGATCAAGCCCCAAGAGCTGGTGGCGGAGGGGATGAAGGTAATCAGATAGGGGATAGTGGAACTAGGATGGCAACCGCGGCGGCTTCTAATTCTGATGATCGTGAATTGTACAATTTTCTTCGTACCCTCAATCCTCGAACAGTAGATCGAATTGAAGTTTTAAAGGGAGCGAATGCAGCTATGTACGGCGTTCGTGGTGCTAATGGAGTAATTGCCATATATTCTAAATCAGGGGCCTACGACCCGGGCGGAAGCATAAGTGGGAATGCATACCCAGGATACTATTCAGCTCGAGAATTTTATGTGCCGAAATACAATAGCACTGATGCTGGCTTATCGCGCAAGGACCGGCGTTCTACTTTGTATTGGAATCCGAATATTCAGACAGATGAAAATGGAAAAGCGGAGATTCGTTTTTTTAATACAGACATCGCCAAAGGATTTACGATTGACCTAGAGGGCGTCAGTAATCAGGGCGAGATCGGTACTTTACGGATCCCAATAGAGGGGAATCGCTAGTCCCCAAAAAGGCTGCGAACTAGATTTTTTTGCTCAACAACTAATTTGAACAACATCTTCATGTGGTTGCTTATAGAAGTTCCTTTTAAGCCTTCAGAATTTCTTTCAGAATATAATTGTTTTACAAATTTTTGCTGTACATTCACCCCTGATCTTCGTGTACTCAAAGGCAAATACTCAAGGCCAAAATTATACTTCTCCTTGACTGTGTGACCTGAAAAACGGTCTCTATCTCAATTCCACGTCTCCTAGTATTAAATGATGAATACACTAGGTCTGCTACTTGTGTGCTAGTGTTGAAGTGCTACTTGTTAGGGCCTACATATTGGTTGACTCACTTGACGAATACCCGGCTCCCTCTATTGGAAAATACTAGTAAGCCTATTTGATATTATACCTGAATACCCCATATCATGAAAAAACCGTCTTACATTGTTCTTATCCTTTGCCTTTTATGTAATCCTATCCTTGGATGGAGCTCTAGTGAAAAACAGAATGGTGCATTTGAAAGAGCCGACTGGGTCTATTTTCTTTATGAAGACTTGCAATTCAACATTGTGGAGTTTGAAAATCAAGAAGATGACTTCACCTTCGCTACAAGCCTAGCAGATGATCCTTGTGCGGTCGGCAGCAATCTCATACTTCGTTGTGGGGTTCCAAGAGAAAGCACAAATCTCTTCCAACAAGACAACAACTTTGATATTTCGACCTATAGCAGCTGCATCAGTAGTAATTTTGACTATAGTGGTAGAGATCAGATTTATGAACTGACCGTGCCGACAGGCTTGGAATTCCTAGAACTCCGACTGACGGGGCCAAGGGTGAATCCATTTAGCAAGCCCACCCAATTCACAAATATGACGGCCAACCTAGATATTTTCCTATATAGTTGTAGCACCGGGTCATGTGTTGCAAGTGGGACTAGAACGGGAACAGCCAACGAGACGGTGATGATTGATCCGGCACCTCCTCCAGGAGAGTATTATGTCATTGTAGATGGGAGAACTGATAATATCGTTTCCAGTTATGTAGTCTGGGCCTACTGTGGAACTAGTGACGACCCTTGCGCCAATAACACCTCCTCCATCCCAATAGTCTGTAATCAACCGGTTAGTGGTAATACCTCCGGACAGGGCGATGACTTCCAAGTTGAGTTGTATCGAGATTGCTTCCTCAGTACTTGGCCTTATGATAATCAAGATGTCATGTATGAATTCCAAACGCCTCAGGGGGCAACCCAGTTGGAATTTCTTCTGGATGGCTTATCGGCTGATTTGGATATGTTTATCTATGATTGTAGCCCCGCTGGAGAATGTGTGGGTCATAATGTCAAGTCAGGTTTTGCACGAGAGAATGTGGTCATCAATAATCCATCAGGAACCTATTATATCATCATTGACGGGGAAGATACAGATGGCCTTTCACATATTGGCGGATTCACCTTGGAGGTAGTGTGTGATGGAGGGAATGTAAGTGATGATCCTTGTAATAGTGACTTTGATCAACTCCAGTGTGGAGAAACTTACGATGAAGACAACATCAATTCAGAAAGCTTCTTTTTTGCCGATGCTTATGATGGCTGTAGCGTAACCAATGGGGCAGACTATGATGGAGATGACCGCCTCTATCGGATTACAGCTACTAGTCCATTACCAATTACGATCAGGATGACTGATCTAAATGCAAATTTGGATATGTTCCTATTTGATTGTACAAGTGCTACCACTTGTATAGATCAAAGTAGAGGAAGTGGAACTAGTGATGAGCAGATCACCATTGATAACCCCATTCCTGGCACAGACTACTATTTTGTCGTTGATGGAGTAGACCCGAATTCTCAATCCACCTACACCTTGTCTATTGAGTGCCAGACCAGTGACGATCCTTGTACCAGTACAGCCATGGATTTGTTGTGTAATCAGAGTTCGGGCTTATTCAATAATAATTCAGGGGGGAGTAATTTCTATGCGGATTTATATGAAAACTGCTTCACGACGTCCAACCCTTATTCAGGGAATGACCGACTATTCCGGTATTCCACGCCACAAGACGTAACTTCCGTAACCTTCAATTTGACTAACCTGAGCAATAATCTGGATTTATTCATCTACAATTGTAGCGGATTGGGAACTTGTATTGATCGAAGTACTAGGAGTGGATCGGCGGATGAAAGTATAACTATTAGTAACCCGTTTGGCACCTATTACCTAATTGTTGATGCAAGGACAGCTAATATCACGAGTAGTTTCCGACTTACCGCAGAATGCGAGCTGCAGGACGATCCCTGTTTAACTACAGCCAATCTTATCGATTGTAATCAAACCGTTAACAGTAGCAACTTTACTAGTGAAGACAATTTTGATGGAGCAGTATTCACCTCTTGCGGTGCTCCTACCCAGACTTATGATGCGCGAGACCGGGTGTACGAGCTTGTTGTACCTGCAGATGTAAACTTTATTGAGGTCTCACTGTCCGGGCTAGCTGCGAATCTAGACCTATTCGTTTTTGATTGTAACAGTGCTACGGCTTGCTTAGCGGCGAGTACTAATTCGGGTACCGATGATGAAATAATCGAATTGGATGTCAGTGCAGGTACATATCGCATTGTGATTGACGGCCTAGATGCCAGTCAAGAATCCAATTTCACTTTGGCAGTAAATTGCTGTAATGACCAGCTTTTTGCGGATTGTGATAACATCAGTTATTCCTTTACTGGAACTGGCCTGAACTTTGACTTTTCCGCCGATCTTCCCGATTGGGAACAGTTTACCGATGGTTGGATTTGGGTAGTAGATGGGCAAGATGCTAGTGATATTGTAACTACCGGTCTGAACTATGATTTCACCGGACCGGGAACTTATGAGGTCTGTTACGATTACATTGACAATACTACTGGCTGCCAGGTAGGGTGTTGCAACAATTATTGCATCGAAGACCCCTATGCCTGCGGCCTTATTAATATTCAGAAGGATTCATTCCCTGGAGAAGGCTTCCAGTTTACCTTGCTCGAGACCACCGTTTCTCAGCTTACCTGGACAATGCGCACTACGAGTGGCGAAGTAACCGAGATAGGTACTGGCGCCGTTTCAAATCTGGTGCTCTTTGATAACACCTGCCCAGTAGTAGATATATGTGTGCGATACTATGACGATATCAGCGGGTGTTGGAAAATTTGCTGTCTTACTGTCGAATTATGTGAAGAGGTAGCGGGATGCGATGATTGTGTGGACTGTTTCTTTTATGATACCCGCACCGTCAATGACTATACCGTAAGCTTTTACGATAATTTCTGCGAAGCACAAGATGAATTTGGCAATCCTTTGACCTTGACCTATCAGTGGCTATTCATTGAGGTGGCCACCGGTCAGCCTGCGAACGTAACTTATTTGGATGGAACGAGTGAAACGGACGCCAATCCGATTGTAGACTTTCCGGGCTCAGGGCAGTATGAGGCCTGTATTCAGATCTTCAGTGATGTGGGAAGCATTCCCGTTCAGCTCTTTAGCTGTTGTCAAACCATAAACTTAACCGAGACTCCCTGCTTTGCGCCGCCAGTAGCCCATTTTACTTGGGCCATTGACCAGCAGACAGGTTGGTACTATTTTGATGCCTCCAGCAGCCAAGGGGCTAGTAATTTCACTTGGGATATCCCTGATGATGTAGAGACTGTTTTTGTT
>JAHQWA010000540.1 GCA_019634045.1 Saprospiraceae bacterium | reverse complement strand
CTAATTTTCGATACTGCCGCACGCCCCCTCCCTGTACTTCCATGAAGTAAGTCCCTTTGGTTAAGCGCTCAGTTGACCAACTGATCTGATGCTGACCAGGACTGAAGTATTCGCTTTCAATCCGTTCTACCTCTCTTCCCGCTACATCCAATACTCGAATGGTAATCAATTCAGTCTGCTCCAAGGAGAACGGAATATGGATCAAGGAATGGGTGGGATTTGGAAACATAGGCTGGAAGATAAAAGCCGCATCTGGACGGTAGAGATCGCGAGTCGGCGTCATCGGATTTAGGTTGGTTCGGGTGCTGTAAAATGCTCGCCCATCCTCCAGGACAATGGAGGCACCGATACCCTCCGGGCTTACAAAGTCGAGATCATTGCTGACGTCCACGATCGGACTATTGGGAACCTGAGTCACCGTTTTTTCCAACAATCGTAAGGCGGATACAGTCCCAGCAGGGGTAGTCAAGGTACCCCAGCCTTGGGCTTGTGTGGTATCCAGCATAATGGAACTCACAAATTGCATTCCCTGAAAATCTTGAAAAATAGACGTAGAATCTGCCCAAAAGGTGTTTTGATCAACGGGAAATTGAATCTGTAGAGTAGGGGGAGAGAACCAGGAAATGATGGTGTCCTCTATCTGGTTCTGATCGACGTCGATAAAGGATACGGTAGCATTAATTCTCCAATTGTTGTTCTCTAAAGTGGCATAGCGATACTGCACCGTGGTATCGGGAGAACCTCCCTCCACGGGTAATACCGTGTAAATTTCCAGTACATTGGATCCGGCAAAGACCGGGTTGTTAAGGAGTGGATCATTGGGGTCGATAGTTTGATATTCCTCGAAAGTGACCGTTGAATCAATGTAGTTTAGGTTACTAAAATCCCAGCTTTGATTCGGCCCCTCTGCATTGATAATATCAATCAGCTGATTGTCGATGTCCAAATTGGTCTCATATAATACAATTCGGAATTTCTGGCCAATGGCAATATAATCCGAAGAGATAGTGGGTTGAGCCAGCCCTGTGTTCGCTAAGAGCAAGGCGGAACAGATGGCCAAGTTGAGTAAGTGGGAGTTTTTTTTGTGGGTAAAAAGGTACATAGGCTTTTTATCGCCCAATCTCCTGCAATTTGCGTCTGCTAGCTATCGCCCATATGGGGTAATTCCACTATCGTTTGCCTTTTTAGCGCTCTAGCCACTTCCGAAACTCTGGCGTCTTACTGCTACTTGTGAAGAAGAGTTCGGGGAGACCAAGCATTTTTATACAGAGCTTATTCTTAGCATGACCTTCGATCTTTTCAATGAAATCGATATTAATAATCTGACTTCTGTTAATCCTGAAAAAATCGTTGGGATTGATGGAGCCATCGATTTCACTTAAGCTATGATTGATGGTGTGTTTCTCTCCACGATTATCAATGGCTCGGCAGAAGTCGCCATTGGCTTCGAAGGAAATGATCTTTTCCGTCGCCAATAACTTGATTCCATCCTTCTTTTTAACGGTGAAACGCCGACGGTAGGAGCGCTTGTCTGCCGCCAAGATCTGCTTTAGTTCCGAAAGGATCGGACTGGAGATACTGGGTTCGGTATTGGGCTTGAAAAGGGTGAGGTATTTCTGATGAGCCTCTCGAAACTGTTCTACCGAATAGGGTTTGAGCAGATAGGCAATGCCGTTGCTTTGAAATGCCTTGAGTACGTATTTGTCAAAGCCGGTGCAGAATATAATTGGACAGTGCACTTTTACGGCCTCAAAGGCTTCGAAGGAAGGACCATCTAACAACTCAATGTCGGAGAAGATCAAGTCGATTTCTTGGTGCGTAGCAAGAAGTGTTTGTGCTTCTTGATTGGAGCGTCCCCATCCAACAATTTCGGCTTTGGGTATCTCACTAAGGATAAAACCTTTCAACTTTTCGTAAGCGGGTATTTCGTCTTCTAGAATTAATATCTTCATATCAATCTACTTCTTTGATCAGCGGTAATTCTACGGTGAAAGTTCCATTGGATCTAATCTTGATGGCTTGCTCCGTTAAGCCTGCGAATCGAGCTTTTAGATTGCTCAAGCCAGTACCCGTAGAATCTACTGGATGATTTCGCTGCTGTATCTTATTGGAAACCTGCACCCGATCTGCTTGCAATAGAATTTGGCTCTCAATGGGCGATTCCATACTGGCTTGATTGTGCTTGACGATGTTTTCAAGTAAGGTTTGCAAAGCGCCAGGGGGAATTAGATAAGAGGATTGTTCAGGTAGCTGATTTTGAAAGGAAAACCGAAAAGTACCACCAAATCTACAGTTGATCAAGAAAATGTAGTTCCGCGCAAATTCCAGCTCTTCTTCGATTGGGACTACATCAAAATCCTTGTTGCTGATCAAATACCGATACAATTGAGAGAGTTTGTTGATGTAGACTTTAGCAGTGCTTGGGTCCGAATCGATTAGCGCATCTACCGTATTCAAATTGTTGAACAAAAAATGGGGGTCGATTTGATTCTTGAGCGATTGTAGTTCGCTTTCTTTTCTGGCTTTCTCCATCTTGATATAACGCATTTGCGCATCGTATATCTTTTTCCCACCAATGAAAGCGGCTAGCAAACCAACATCTTCCACGCGAATCAATGAACCTTGAAATATAGCATGGAAACTCCAAGGATCATTAACACAATTGTAGATTAGGCAAATGGATTGAATGGTGACCAGACCCATAAAAGCAAGAAAGGACAGGGACCAAATAAAGAACGCTACGAATCTTCTCTCTGGTAAAAACTTGGCTAGTAGGACAAATACCAACACATATAGGGTGATGAAATTATAAACGACATAGGCTGCTCGTTCAAAGAAAGCGTCAGACCAACTATCATAATCCCAATCTAGCAAGCCAATCGGAACGGCAAGACCAAGATACAGTAGTATTAAGTAGAGATCGGTTCTTTCAAATTTGAAATTCATTCCATATACCTTTCCTTAAACATAGCCGATAATTGCTGCAATTTCAAGAGGTATTCTGTAGAGGTGGTGAATTTTCCGCTTAAGTTGGTGATTTCTACTTTGAAGAAATTAGAAGGGCATCAGCAGTAGAGTAGGATAGGACTTACTCCCTTCTGATGCCCATTTCATTAGCGAACCCTGTTGATCTCTTCGGTGGCACTGCCACTGTGACGTTTTTTAGTTTTCATATGAGGGTTGCCAAATTTATAACTCAAGCGCATATTGACAGCTGGGGTGTACCATTTTGATACGATGTCTATATCCATATTGGCATAATCAATCCGCCCGTGCCAAAATCTCCGGAAAATATCCTCCACGCCTACACTGATCTTAGCTTTGTTGTCCAAAAACTTCTTGCCGAAGCCCAAGCTCACTCCATAGATCCATTCGCCGGTCATGATTCCTTCTGGCCCTCCACTGTTGTACCAGCCTGATACCTCGGTTTCTATTTTACCCGGAAGGGTGAAATTGGCTTCTAGGAAGGCCGTATAGCTCCAACCCGACTGGATGAATTGTTCTGCCAGGTATTCCGAATCAAAGGAAACGTGACTCGCGATCACCCCACCAAAACCTTCTACACCTGGGATGAAGTCTAAGGGGAAGAACAAACTGACATTGAAAAGATCTTGAGAAGCTAGATTTACAACCGTGGTGTAAGCTTCGCCAGTAGCATCATTTTGCTCCGTGACTTCGACCATGGCATCTTGCGTGGTTTTGTATTCCACGTTGAAAAAAGGTTGCTCTTCATAGGTCAAATTGAATTTCGTACTGTGGGTTAAGGCCGGGATTAAGGATGGATTGCCTCTCTCATAAGTGTAAGGGTCCCAATAATATACAAAGGGGTTTAAGGAGGAGTATTGGGGGCGCTCTATTCTATAACTGTAAGCTACGGACGCCCCAAGCTCTTTGGTAATGGCTCTTCCCAGACTAAGACTAGGGAATAGTTTGCCAATATTCCTTTGTAAAGTGGTGTCTAAATTGACGGAATAGCCTTCCGACTGGCTGTCTTCATAGCGAAGCCCTAAGGTGCCTGACCAATTTCCTTTCTTGAAGGATAATTTGGAGTAGACCGCTGCGATTGTTTCATCGAAGATGAAGTGATTACTTTGCAGGGGATTATTTACCCATACATTATTGGCGGATTCTAGGCGTGATTGAAGATCGTTATCCAGATGAGCTGTACTATATTTTGCTCCAGCCTGCCACTTCAAGGCCTTAGAGAACGGATAGGTGTAATCCAATCTGGCAGCGGAAATGTTTACTTGTCCTGGTTGGGAAAATTGCTGACCGGGGAAAAAGCTACCTTCATTACGCTCCTCTGTTTGAAGTGTGTTGAATCCGTTGGTGCCAAGGTTAACGTGATTGAAATCAACTTCCATTTTATGGCCAGTAGTATCAAACTCGATATGATAGTACGGATTCACCGAAAGAAAATCCCATTGGTTTTCAGCATCGTTAATCGAGAGTAGGTCAAGGTCTGCTTTTTCAGGAGAAAGGAAGTCGATGCGCGTCGTGTTCTCCGACATCTTACTGCTGCGGTTCCGAGAGTATCGACTGGCCACCCCTAAGCGTTGCTGATCGGTGATGTCCCAATCTACTGAGAGACTACCACGGAGGGTACGAGAAGTAGGCGGTTCGTAGCTTCTTTGATCGTATACATCTCCGTTAATCCGTCGGGTGACTAGGAGATCTTCCAGGTAGCTATAACTGCTATACCCTGCACTGCCATTGATGTTTACATTTCCGGCATAGTGACTCAAGGATACATTCGGGTTATAGGTCCAACCATAATCTTTTCCAATACCCAGTGCTAGCTGACCATTGGTGCCATACAAGCTATTCTTTTTCAAGATAATGTTGATGATCGGTCCGGTACCGGCAGCGTCAAACTCTGCTCCGGGCTGATGAATGACTTCCACCTTTTTGACGTTATCCCCAGGCATATCTCTTAGCAGGGATTGTACATCCATGTAGCGGGTAGTTTTTCCATTGATCAAAATCGTGAAGTTGGATTGCCCGGCCATCCGTAGGCGATCATTAATCACGATCATCCCCGGCACCTGCTTCATCACATCTAGCAGGTTATTGTTGAGGTTGGTGAGATTGTTTTCGACATTGACCACCAAACGATCGGAGTGCTGTTCTAGCAGGGGGATTTTAGCCTTTACTTCTACGGTGGCTAGCGTCTCAATATTGGAAATCATCTGTAATGTTAGAGAACGGCCGTTATCCGCAGGAAGGGAAATATTGTCCACACTTTGTGTCTCATATCCGATCATGCTAGTCTCCAGGTAAAACGTGCCATTGGGTAGATTCTCAAGGCTAAATATCCCTCGTTCATCCGTTGAAGTTGCTTTTACCAATTGACTATCTTTCTGTTGGTAGAGCGCCACGGTAACCAGGAATAATTCTTCGTGAGCTTTATCATTTATTTTTCCAGTCAGGTGATTTTGGGCTGCACCCATGTTGAGAAAGAGCATGGCAATGCCAGTCCATAAAATATTGATTTTCATGGCTTTTAAGCTTTTGTTTATAGTAGTAATGTTGGAAGCAGTAAGGAGCAGGTGTTGACAAGTCGCTCTTTGCTGTTTCGATGATACAAACTTAGGCGAACCGACTGCTGAAGTCCAGTTGAAAAAGGTGAATCGGGGTTTTTATCCGTTAAACAAGTAGGAAACGCAGATTAAGAAGAAGTGTAGAAAGAGCGTTTATAGTTGAACGTTTAGGGGGCGGATATACTCCTTTAAACATTCAACTATGAACTATTGGACCTACTACTGCATAATAAAAGAAGTGCTAGCGCAATGCTTCCCTCTAAATTGATAATCGCTTTTGCCATAAGAGAGAAGACTCAAGGGTTTAGAGTAGTCCCCCTTTTCATTGAAGCGGTAAGAAAACTGTTGTACTTTCTTTTTAGCGTCAAGATGGAGGCGCAACTCGAAGGTGGTGAAACCCTGACCTTTGATTTTCCAATCCAGTCCTTCGGGATGTGTGATCTGGAGTTTAAAACGCTTGATCTTACCTAAGCTGCGGGAAAAGGATTGTTTTTTCAGCGCTAGGCCATGTTGCTTGAGCTGGTTGAGGAATTGATCAATTTCCGTTTTGCTGTCTTGTTTGTGCAAACTAAGCACGATTACTTCTTCTTGAACAGGGGCGACACTTGTGTTGGGGCTTGGGCAAAGAAATCCCAAGGCCATCAGTAGGGTGATAACCTTCATAATAAATACTTTTATGTGGTAAAGAAATACAGGAGACTTGCTTGGGATGAGATCTAGCTGTCGACGAAGACCCTCCGTTTAGGCCTCACCTAGTAGCGGTATTGCTGTGTGATATGACCTTTGGCCTTGAGGCTTATGATCTTCTCTTTCTTTTCTTGATTATTATTCATACGCACGGAGAATCCATATAATTGATCCGATTCATCAAAGTATAATTTGAACTCCAGCTGTTTGAAGCGTACGGCTTTGAGTTTGAAGTCTAAGCCTTCTTTGTGGGTTAAGTGAATGGATATATTACGGACTAATCCATCCTTGAATCGATGTTTCTTTTTCTTCAAGTTAAAGCCATAAGAGCTCAGCAGCGTAAAGAATTCATTGGTGGCGTCCTGGTTGTAAGAGTTCTTTAGAATGATTGGGGTTGTCCTATATATATCAGTCGTGTCAATTTTGATCTTATCCTGTATGGTGAATCCTGACATCAGGAGGGAATCTGATGGTTGAGGTACGGCAGGAGGGTTGGGGCCCTTCTGAGTTCCATCTTGGATCAAGGGATCGGGGGAATTGGCGGGCGTTTTGCCGGATGGAATAGAGTCCATGCTGGGGCCAACTGGACCGCTTTGGGTTGATGGGAGGTTGTCTTCTACGGGATTAGTTATCACAATGGTGCTAGAATCTGAGTCACTGCTAGTTGCAGGCGTAGCCATTAAATTAGGGGTAAGCGGCTTAAATTTTCTTTTTTGTTTTAGTTCAGTATCCGAAAGTAGTGAAGGGGAAGGTAAAGCTGCTTTTTGGGTTTGAATCAGCGGTTGCGCAATCGGTAGGATTGGGGAAGCTGATGGGAGTGAATCTTCAGCCACTTCCACTTGCGAAAGGGCTGATGTCTCGGGTGTTGATGTGGAAGGTGTCAAACCGTAATACACTAAACCTGCCCCTACCACTAGAATTATACTGTTGAGTCCAATGTTCTTTAGTAAAAGCTGTTTGACCGCCGAGCTTAGACTGGTCGGTTCAGCGGGAGGTACCGGTGCCTGCTGGCCTAGGTGTTGAGCCATTTGCTCAAAGGAGACCTTTGGTGCTTCCTGGCGGGCCTCTTCGAATAGCGATGATATAATTCGATCTTCCTTTTTCATAGGGTATCTCCCGTTTTGAGCAGTAGTTTGTTCTTAATCGCGGCAGCTAAGCCTTTTCTTCCTCTGGACAGTCGTTGTTTTACGGCGGATTCGCTACTGTCTTGTAATTGAGCGATTTCCTTAATGCTGAACCCCGTAATCTCAAATAAGATGAGCGCCTCCCGTTGGGCCTCCGGCAAAAAGGCCAAAGCTTTATGTAAGAAGGCCACATTCAGCTGTTTATTGACCTGGTCTTCCGGGTCGGCATGATTGAGCAGGATCGTCTCATCGGCGGCGGCTACCGCTTTTTGCTTGCGCCGGTGATTAGCCAAGAGGCGTCGGCTAATGCCGATTAAGAAAGGGAGGAAGGAACTCTCTTTTTCCAATTGATCAATCTTTTGGAAAGCAATGAGCAAGCTTTCATTCATCAGATCTTCATAGGGCATATCTCCACAGGCACGAGCTCTACAAAACCGTTCAAAGCGGTCATGAACCCCTTTGTATAGCTTAAGAAATCGTTCCTGTTTTTGCTGATGCATAAAGACTTGGTCTTGGTAAAATTTTACTCCTTACAATTCCTGCAATTCGTTCCCTTCAATTCTTCTAGTGTCATAAAATTAGGAAAGGTGACATTGTCCCTAAATTTTTTTTATCATTGATGAAAATCCACAAATTGGTCGAATATGCAATGTAAAACCTTTCTACTGGTACTTTTTGCTCTAGTGTGTCTTGTTGATCTAGCGGCGCAGGACAGTTCCGCCGCTAAAGTCATGGAGCCACCAAGAGTGTTTACGAGTCAACATCAAGGTGTGTTTGGGGGACAAGAGATTTCCTATCGAGCAAAGGCGAAAGAAACGTATTTATTAGATGAGAAAGGAAAACCCGTCGCAGCCCTTTGGTCGGTAAGCTATACCAAGGTGGGAGAGAAGGATAGTAGCCGAAGACCAGTGACCTTTGTCTTCAATGGAGGCCCAGGCTCTGCCTCGGTTTGGTTGCATATGGGATTGTTCGGTCCTAAGCTAGTTCAAGTGGACAGTGAAGCCAATGAAGATGATGGTGCCGCCCCGTATCCGATTATCGATAACCCATATGGGCTATTGGATCTTACCGATCTCGTTTTTATTGACCCGATCGGAACCGGCTACAGTCGGGTGATAGGCGGGGGGAAGACGGAGACGTATTGGGGCTTGAATGAGGATGCCGCTTCCGTGGCCGAATTCATCCGGATATGGGTCAGAGAAAATAAACGCTGGAATTCGCCGAAGTATATCGCAGGGGAAAGCTTTGGGACGACCCGGGCCGCCGGAGTGGCTAAGCAGCTCAGTGGTGGCGGACAGAGCATGGCCCTAAACGGCTTGATCTTGATTTCCCAAGCCCTGGATTATACTGGCTCTACTCCTGTACATGACAACTTAGTGGCTTTCGTGACTTATTTCCCTACGATGGCCGCTACCGCTTGGTATCATAAAAAAGCAGGGCAAGGTAAAAGCCTGGAAGATTTTGTTCAGGAAGCCAGAGACTTTTCGCTGGATGTCTATGCCCCAGCCCTATTCCGAGGAAATACCTTGTCCGATCAGAAGCGGAAGGAAGTGGCCGAAAAAATGGCCTACTTTTTAGGTTTGGAGGCTTCCTATTTATTGCAATCGGATCTACGCGTACTGGTACCTCGCTATGTCAAGGAATTACTAAGAGATCAAGGCTTGGTCGTCGGTCGTTTGGATAGCCGTTACAAAGGGGCAGAGTCCGATGTGATGGCAGAGCGTCCAACCTTAGGCGATGTCGCCAGCAATTCTATTTCAAGTGCCTATACTGCTGCTTTGATGCATTATATGAGCGCAGACCTGCAGGTGGATATACCGCGCCCTTACCTCACCTCCAATCGCGAACTTTACCCCAAATGGAATTGGCGCCCGGTGCCCAAGGATAAGGGCTGGGAACCACATTACGTGAATGTGTCCAGGCAATTAAGTGATGCCTTGCGGCAAAATAAAGACCTAGACGTTTTGGTAGCCAATGGCTATTACGATTTGGTTACGCCTTTCTTCGACGCCGAGTACACCTTTGCCCGACACGGTATACTGAAGGATCGAATCTTGATGAAATACTATGAAGCTGGACATATGATGTATACGCATGAGCCAGATCTCAAGGCGTTAGCGGCAGATATCAGGCAATTTCTAATCGGAAAAAGCAAGTAATGGCTCTACAAAAACTGCTTAAGGGGCAATGGCTGTATTGTGTGCTTGGAATTCTATTCAATGTGGTCAGTTGGGTGGTTTTGTCAAAAAGTGGAAAGCCATTAACGCCGACTGCCCCCTTGTCTGGTATTTTCGTAATGGCCATCTATGGGCTTTTTCTGCTCGCAGCACAATTCAAGCAGATCAATTTGTATAGAGTGTTGATGCTTGTATCAATTTTGATTCTGGGGTATGGTGGGATCATCAGCCACTTTAGGTTGTTGAGCCAATCTCCAGAATTATATCATTCATTTTTAGTAGGGCTGATCGCTATTTTGATTAATTCTTTTGGATTGATCTTAAATAGCCTAGCTACGTTGGGGAAGTTTCGGGTGTCCAGTGCCCACTAGTTTTGTGGATGGAATATTGAATTGCTGCAATTTGTATGACTATGGGCATTTCCTCAACTTAAACTCCCTTCTCAACGCCCATTTCCTAAGCTTTTTGTACATTTAGTTCTCTTGCCAGTAATTGTGTTTTACACCAGCAAATATTTCACCTTCTTAGACAAATCTCGTGGACTGTCATAAAAGGAGATGAATAAGTACCCACTGACAATCACTGTCAGTGAAGCCTTGCATTTCATTTTTGAGTGTCTCGAAACACGAGATTTGCCTAAGAACCATATTTCATAGACCTATGAAAACTATCAGTCGTTATACCCTAGTGGTAGCTGTCCTACTATTGGGCGTTGCCAGCATCTTCGTTTTTGCTCTGCTCCCTTCCCAAGGGAAGACATTGCTGAGTGTTGCTAGTGACAATGAAATGCCTAGAGCGGAACGGATGGCCGCGAAGCGGGCTTATTTTGAGCAGTTGTACAAGGATCCACAGACGAACGAGGTTCCACTTTGGAGTCCCATGCAAAAACAGCGACTGATCAATACATTCAAGGAACAGATCCAAGTTCGAGGGCAGCAAAATAACTTGGTATGGGAAGAAGCGGGACCTAATAATGTGGGAGGACGAACCCGAGCTATTGCGCTGGATCGTCGAGATAGTAAAGTCGTGATAACAGGAGGCGTACGTGGAGGCATCTGGAAATCTACCGATGATGGAGAAAACTGGAAACATATTCCCGGCCTGATTGCCAATGAAAGCATTATGTCCATAGCGCAAGATCCCTTGGAACCGGATCATTGGTATGCCGTAACGGGAGAATTGGTAGGCGCAGGCGCTAATTTCTTTGGGGGTGGTATCTATCGATCTACTGACAATGGAGAAAGCTGGGAATTGTATCAATATGCCCTTGATCAGGATGAATCCATTGCTGTGCACGACTACCAGCGTGTGAATGAAAACATCTTAGGGGGAGCTCCATTCCTCTTTTGTGGCGACTACTGTGATCAAAATCCCTTTATCTACAACAGTAAAGTAGCTGTAAGTCCAACTACGGGCAGCGTTTTCGTGGCTACCAATGGGTATGGGGTGAAAAGGTCCAGCAATGGCCTGCAAAGTTTTAGCCACAGTTTGCCGGAGCCATTGGATATCCCTATGGTAGACGTAGTTCCCTTGCAAGCAGACACTGCGGCAAAGATTCTGCTACCTTTTGAAGAAGATTTAACCAATCTAGGCGGGAATTTACCCAGCTACAGTACGGAGATTAGCTATGAGGAAGGGGTGCATGGACTGGGTGCATTCATGGATAATAACGCTCAATTCAACTGGCCTAAAGCAGAAGTATTCAGCGGTAGAGAGGGGACTGTTGAATTCTGGTTCAAACCCAATTGGGATAGTTTTACCACCAGCGAACACGATATGGTACTCGTTGGAGAATTTCCCGACGCCATTTTTATTCACCACGTTGAATCTATCATTGAGATCATCCATACGGCAGGAGATATCCCCGGCCAGGACTGGGCGATAGCTGCGGGTTCTACCCAACATTGGAAAAAGGGAGAATGGGTCCACCTGGCCTTCACCTGGGGAGGCAATGAAATTGCCTATTATGAAAATGGCGCCCTGGTTAGCAAAAGTCTTGTCAACTATACGATCCCAGATAATTCGGGAGATATCATTCGTGTTGGCCGAGAGCAAGGCGGCTCCATGGACGGCCTTATCGATGAATTCCGGGTTAGTAACCGGGCCAGATCCGCGGAGGAAGTGCTGACTACCTATTTTTCAGGGGGTATAGGCGCGAGACCTGCTGGCGACCCTACCCAGAAGGCGACCTGGAGTGATGTGGATGTCGATCAAAACGGTCGCCTATTAGCTTACTTGTCCGGAGCGACTAGTGCCGGCGCAGGGGTCTATTTTTCGGAGGACGATGGAGCCTCGTGGACCAACCTGACCCCTGCCGACTGGAATTGGCAATTGAATCGGGGGCTGGTCCGATTCGCACCTTCCAATCCGGGAGTGGGCTATGTACTATTTCAGGAACTAAGTTCAGGGACCGACCGCGAGGTACTCATGAAGATTGATTTGGAACAACAAACACTGGAAGATCGCTCGCCAAACCTCCCTCGCTTTGCTTTTGGTGAAAATGATGTTCTGCCCATTACCATTGGAGAATGGCTGACCCAGCTGGATGTAAAGCCGGATGATGAAGATTTTGTGATAGCGGGAGGCGTTCAACTGGCCCGCTCTTTTGATGGATTTACATCCAGTACCGATGAGATAACCAAGCATCATATCAATAGCAATTCGCACGTTGATCATCACATCGTGGTCTTTGACCCAGCGCAACCCAGTGCGGCCTGGCTCGGAAATGACGGGGGTATTTTTAAGACCGATAATATCCTGAGAGAGTCGGCCACGCCTTACACCAATATTCAGTGGCAGCACAAATTCAAAGGCTACAATGTAGTAACCTATTATGCCCTCGGGCTACCTCGTGATCCATTGGATTTCCGGATTATTGGTGGGACGCAGGACCGAGGTACCCCCATTCTTGATCGAGCTAATAGCATTGATCCGCAGGCTAGCATTGGGGACCCTTTTGGAGGAGATGGCGGATTTTCTTTTTTGGGTAAAAATCATGCCTATGTCTATGCGGCGGTGGGCCAATCTTATCGACTGAAATACAATGAAGAAGGCTTGCCTTCCTTTGATGCAGGTTTCTTGGGATTGACGGGCACCTTGGTGAATCGGCCGCATAGCTTCATCAACCCCTTCGTGGTGGACCTGGATGATGAAACCGCTATGTATTATCCCTTGGAGAATAAGCTACTTCGTTTTACGCGTTTGGATGAACAACCAGAATTCTCCGATCTCCAGGCAGCAGACTGGGAGGAGCCGGAGGGTTTGGCTGGGCCCGAGGCCTCAGTAATAACAGCCTTGGATCTATCGGTAGAACCGAAGGATATTCTTTACTATGCCGTCCACAAATATGATGAAACACCACAGATCTATCGGCTAGAGGACGCTGAAAACGCTACCGTCCCTACTGAAAAACATACGATCACTGGGGCAAGCCCTGGATCATGGGTACGGTGCGTGGCCATCAACCCGGAAAATGCAGATGAAATTGCGGCAGTAATTACAAGTTCTAATGTGCCGAAATTATTTCATTCTCTGGATGGCGGAAACACCTTCAGCAATATCGACGGGAATCTGGCCAACACCGAAGATCTCCCCGGCCCGCACACCAATTGGTTAACCATCTTGCCTTTTGAAGGTACTACCTACTATGTTTTGGCCACTACTACCGGGGTATTCGTGACACAAGACCTGGATGGCGCCAATACCTTCTGGGAATTGCAAGCACCGGATGAGATCGGATTCGCCAGCGCGCAGATGGTTCGCAGTCGAGCGGCGGATGGCTTAGTAGCCGTATCTACCTACGGTAGAGGCATCTTTATCGGTGGCCCCAATGGCGTGCCGACTGCCACAGATGATCTTCTCGTGCAGGATAATGAGGCCTTTAAACTTTTCCCGAACCCCGGATTAGGGGAATTTGTGCAGCTTCAATTTGAATTGACGGGCAGGCAGAAAGTTGGAGTTAAACTACTCGATCTATCGGGTAGGGAAGTGTGGAGAAAGCCCGTTCAAACCTTTGATGCGGGACCTCACCAAATTGAATTGCCAGTGGCTGCGCTGAATAGGGGGATGTACGTAGTACAGTTGGAGACCCAGCAACGGGTTTGGGCGAGAAAGTTGGTACTGATGAGAGACTAAGCGCTGACAAGACTTCCGACGTAGATTGGGGGACATTTAGAAAATCGGGAAAATTTCTTTCCCCAAAATAGGTTGACACATTACAACTCGAACTGGATCCTATTGACTAATCCACTGCGGATGTTTTTTCTAAAGCGATCACTCACACGGACCGTCACAGGCAGCGGGGATTTGGTGCCAGAACCGATACCAGCGTTTGTCCATCGCTAAACTTTTGTAAACCCGCCTATGCGCTCCGAGATGAACGGAATTTCCCTGAAATTTGGAAAATCCAACTTTCTCCAGGAAGTGCTGTCATATTTCAGATTAATCAGCGAGGCAGTATTGTAGGGTAGAAATAGTAGGAAGGACAAACCAGCCATAAGTGGCTGATCAAGTACCATGGAATTCATGCGTTCTCCGCTATTGATGATAGGCATCGTAGGTCATCTTTACTGGGGATTGAAGTAGAATTGCGATCTCAAGATCCAATAAGCCCCAGGCATTAACAACTACATGCTGATGTGGACCTACTTTCTGATTTTGATTTTTACCTTAATCTCTTGTTTTTGGCGCTTACTCAGCGACTTTTTGGTGCGGAAGAGCAGAATTAGCTGCTCTTTTTTGATCTTTTTTTCAATCGATAAAATGGAATCCATTTGCCGTAAGACTACTCGTTCTGATACATTGTCTCGTTTTAGGAGTTCGGCCATTTTATCCATTTCAATTTCCAATTCGCGGTTCCAACGGTCAAATTTAAGTTCAGCCGATTTGATGTTTTGTCGCAGGGAGTCCTTCTGTAGTGGGCTTAAGCCGATCTCATCCTCCCATTTAAGCACTTCGTAAGGAGAGATCATGCCCTTCTTCAAGTCTTTACTATTTGACTTTTGCGAACAGGCGATTGTGGGTATGGCTAAACCTAAGATCAGTATAAATGGTAATTTCCAGTTGGACATGTGCTTAGGGTTAAGGGATGAGAAAATCGGTGGGAGATTCCCAATCTAACAGTTGATCGCTGGGCTCGGCTTCATAGCGAAACCAGGTGCTTTCCGGGGGTGTCATTTTGTATTGGTAGTAAAAATAAGAGGTCGAGGAGAGTGCCAATAGCAAGGAAGCAGCTATCCATTGCCATCGCTGCTTGCGGCGAAGCTTAGGATCCGTTCTACTAAGGATTTCGCTCAGGCCTGGTCGGGAGACTTGATCCTGTTCCTTTTGCTGTTCAAAGAAATGAGCTAATCTCTCCTCAACGTCCTTTTTCATTAGTTTATCTCTTTTCTAAAGTGGATAATTTGTCTTTAATTCCGGGTTGTTCTGGATTTATAGCTAAAGCCTTGCGGTAATGCGTCAGGGCCAATTGCTTTTGTTCGTTTTGCTGGTATGCCTCTGCCAGATTCACATGTGCCTGGGCGGAGGAGGGATGCTCTTTGGCATTTAACTCAAAAAAAGCTAGCGCATCTGCTGGGCGTCTCCACTGGACTAATCGCTTCCCTAGCTGCTCTATCTCTGTTTCAAGCCACTGGGCGGATACGCCTGATTTATGGGCTTCATATACGGCCAGCGCTTTGTCAAGGCCCTCGGTTTTTGTGAGGTGAAAAAGCCATTGAGAAAGCGTACTGCTGGGATGATTGGCTTGTTCATTAAACCCCTTAATCGGTACAAATTTCATCTTTGGCAAGGAAATTTGCTCACTTTTAACATTTTGACCCATCAAAAAGGTCAGAATGGCGCGTTGCACTTGTGGTTGAGGAAGTATTTGCTCGTGGCCAGCATGCTCCACAATGATATGACTAGCGTTGGGTAGCCCAAACCGCAAGCGTTCTGCCTGGTAGGGTGGTGTATTCCAATCCAACGAACCACTGAGCATCAAGATACGCACCGGGGAGACGAGTGGGGCTCTAAACTCCTCACCGAGATCTTCGACCGTTAACACCTCATACAATTGTGGCCAGCCGGTATTGGCCATAGAACCGAATTGACTTTGCTTAGCCTGTGCTTCGATCATGGCCCAACGTTCGGGAGAAGCCCCGGAGGCGCCGTCCATCAGCTGACTCATCAGATTTATCCCATGAAAGCCCCAGCGTTTTTGCACAAACCATTGTAAGACGTGACTTTCTCCTTGGGCAATACTATGCAGTAATTTAGGGAAAACGGGAAGGTCGCTGGCATCTCCAATATCCCGCCGTAATAGGTAATTGAGTCCCCATTTGCCAACGCTCACTTGCCGGGCTCGCTTTTGCTGCCGATCGTAGACCTCTACTGTCATCGGTGCCCTTTCCAAACGTGTCAAGGCCTTCTGCACCAATGCATTCCAATCCGGAATCACCCCGGCCATGCCCGGATCTTCCTGAACCATCAATCCGAGTTTCTGCATTTGCACATCCATGTTCAAGGGGAACTTGAAGGTCTCATCCAGTCCTTCTACACCAATGGTAACCACGTTTTCCAGCTGCTGCTCATGCCTTCGAATCGTAGCCAATGCCAGGTGAGAACCATAGCTGAACCCTAAAAGGCTGACTTTGGGCCAGTTCATCGCCATTCGTAGATCATTGATGTCGTCAGCACTTTCTGCTGTCGTGTAGCCTCGGAGATCGACCCCTCTTTTTTTGATGGCAGGCTGCGCTTCCTGCACTAACTGATGGAGATGGGCCAGTGCTTTATCTTGATCCACAAAGAAGTCTGCTGGGACCTCTTTTTCGCTCCCATACCGAAGATTACCACCAGAACGTCCGGTTCCCCGTTGGTCCAGGAAGACTAAATCGCAAACCTGCAGTAAGGGGTACCAGCCCTCTAAGGCAGCGGGACTATCGGCATATCCAGTGGAAGAACCGCCTGGCCCGCCTTCTAGGTAAATCAAAGGGGCTTTGGGATTGGGGGAGATGCTTTTTAATTGCACAAAAGCCAGATCAATTGTTCTACTATTAGGGTCCTTTCTGTTTTCTTGGACGGTCAAAGTACCTATGTTGGCTTCGATCGTTTTCCCAGAAGCAGTCTGCAGGATTTTGGGGTTCAGATCTAAAGTTGCTTTAGGTTGAGCAACTAATAAAAGGCATGACAAACAGCTCAAAGAGAGCAGGGTGATCTTTTTCATAATACTCATTTTGATGATCCAGAAGTTTGTAATAACAGTCTTAATTTTTCTTTGGCTCTCGCATAGTGGGAGCGAGTAGCCCCCACGCTTAGTCCCAAGATGTTGGCCGCTTCGGCCAAGGTTTGACCCTGATAGAATACCAGGTGCAAGAGTTCCATCTGCCGTTTGGAGAGCTTTTTCATGGCTGTGGCTAATTTGGCTTGCTGCTCCTTGCCCGCTTGTCCGGATCGGGGCGCCTCTTCCTGTTGTATCCGACTAAACTGCACGCGCAGTTTGACTCGAACACTCCTTTTTCGCTGCAAATCCACCGCTGTATTGCGGATCACCCGGAAAAGCCAGGGCTTAAATTGACTTGGCGGAGGGGGAGTAGCCTTGCCCTCTAAAACTTTGAGGTAGGTGATTTGCAAGATTTCTTTAGCTTCTTCCACATTGCGCTGACAGCAGGCCATAGCCCAACCATAACTAGCGTCATGATATTGAGCGAGGAGTTGCTCGATGTCAGCCTTTTGCTCCATGTGGCAGATGTTGGGTTGCTTGTGTGTATGCTATATCGTTTGTCATTTGCGCATATATTACAAGCTAGCAAAAAAAAATGCACTTATCTTTGAGCGGTACGAACCATCACCAGACAAAAGCTATGATTAGAACTATCCTTACTTTGACTGCCTTCCTCCTCGGTGGTCCCGTTTTTGCCCAATATCAAATTGGCCTAGTACCCCGACAAAGCCCCGATCAGGGCGTATACCAGAAGATCGGATATACGAGCATCGAAATCCGCTATGGCAGCCCCCGTGTAGCCAAGCGAGAGATTTGGGGAAATATGGCCCCTTATGGCAAGGTGTGGCGTGCTGGAGCCAATAATGCCACAACCATCGAGTTTAGTGAAGAGGTAATGATAGAGGGACAATCACTACCAAAGGGGAAATATGCCTTTTTTGTGATTCCCAAAGAGCGAGGTAAATGGACTTTAATTTTCAATAAAACGGCTAAGCAATGGGGCGCTTTTAGTTATCAAGCAGATGCGGATGCGCTACGAGTCGAAGTCCTACCAGATCGATCTGCATGGCAGGAAAGGCTACAGTATCAGATAGAACCGGTTGGGTTCGAATATGGTCGGGTTAACTTGAGGTGGGGGGATGTGAAGCTAAGCTTTGTAGTAGAGACAGCCTATCTGAGTTTATTGGCCGATTTAGTCGAAGAGCGCGTGGCAAAAGCAGATGAAAATATTCGTTGGGTGGTGTATATGCAAGGGGCAGAGTATTTGATCAATCAAGAAGAAAACTTGATGCAGGCTGGGGAGTGGCTGGCAACAGCAGAGGAACAAGCCAAGACTATTGTAGCTTGGAATGGTCAGTATTATCCCAAAAATTTTGTCTTGGGAAATCTGTTTTGGGTAAAAGCCAGATGGTTAGCTGCTCATGAAAAATACCAAGATGCGATCTCCTATGCAGAAAAAATGAAAGCTTTGGATGGGAAATATACTTTCTACCAGAAGGAAAACGAGAGTGAGAACATTAATGAACTGCTCAGCGATTGGCAAGCGGCTTTGGACGGTAAGCGGTAGATAGATTATGGATATTAATCTCCTAGATTTAGTGATTTTAGTTAGCCTGGCACAAGGCTTCGTGTTTGGATTGGGCATACTCTTATCCAAGGCTTTTCGGGCCACCCCAGCTCGATTGTTGGCCTACTCGATCATGATGATCGCCACAATCGGGCTCAATATCTGGCTTTCTCGCTGGGGCTTTGACGAACGCTATTACTTCATCGACTTTTTTGGAGATGATGTGCCTTGGATGCTGCTCTATTATGTTCCTCTATTTCTATTCTTTCTAGAGTCCATACAACATCCCTATAGGTGGAGTAGAAGAAGGTTATGGCTCTTTCTTCCCTTTGTACTTTTTTTGATGCTGAATATCTTCATCAATGGAGATGTGGACTTTGAATGGTACGCTGTTGCAGAAATCGAGCGCATCATGGAGGTGGTGTATGCTGCTGAGTTCTTCGGGGCCTTAGCTTATAGCCTCTTACTTTGTAGCTTGTCTTACTGGTTGGTGTGGCGTGGGGAGGATAAGAATGGAAAAGGGGTATGGTTGAAGAAGATTTGGTGGATCTCCACGGGCTTGATTCTGCTTTGGCTGCTCATAGTATTGCTCCCCTCCGGAATTTTTGGCGGGGATCAAAGCATGGACTATATATTTTGGGGCGCTATTTCCGGTTTTATCTATTGGACAGCCTACAAGGGACTCTACCAGTTTAAGTTGCCACAAACATCCCCTTTGCCAGCATCACCAAGTCCCGAGCCCCGCCCATTCACAGTAGAAAATAGTCATTTTATTCGGCTAGAAAAACTAATGAAAAAAGAGGAGTTGTATCGAGACCCTACCTTGGGCCGAGATGTTTTAGCGGAACGATTAGGCATCAGCTCAGGCTATCTTTCACAGCTCATTAATGCCGTTACAGGGGAGAACATTACCCATTACATCAACAATTATCGGGTGGAAGCGGTAAAAAAAATGATTCAAGACCCGGATTTTTCTCAATACAGCCTGCTTGCCTTAGGTGAAGAAGCTGGATTTAGCTCAAAATCAGCATTTTATACCACCTTTAAAAAGAAGGTGGGGATGACGCCAAACGCCTTCAGAAAGCAATAGCCCTTCCGTTTTCGATCCTCAAAAGGTTCTGATTTCTTAAGTTTTAACATACCTGAACCTCTACTACCATTGCCTGGTAGGGGGGCTCACCCACCTATTTTCTCTTTGCAGTAAACAGACACTTCATTTCTTAAAAAACAATCTACTGAAGATGAAAAGTATACTGGAAAAAGTCATCGTAATCTTGAGCTTGCTGTTATCTGCTTATGGTGTCAGCGGTCAAGGACAAGCGAATGCGATGGAGAACGGATGGGGAATTCAAGCCGGATGGAAACAGCTGTTAATGGCAGACCGTCATGTCTCTCCCTTATTATATCGATCGGATGCCTTAGTAATCGGGGGAACCTATCGTACTGGAAATGCCCCACAGTGGGAAGTCAGCTTGAATTTCCAAGTTGGAACCAATCAAGCTCAGACGCTTGGCCAGCGCACAGGAATCTTGGATGGCCCTCCTGATATTTATGGAGAAAAGGAAAGCTTTGAAGTAAAGGCCAATCCCTTCCTCTCTTTGCTTGGTGGGCAACTAAGGGGAGGCCTAAGCTGGCCCATCGGTGATCGTCACCGGATCGGAACCCAAATATCGCTAGCGTATATGCAAACGGGCATGGGCCTCGACACTTGGCACTACACCCAATTGGATCTAGCCCCCACCTATTCCTACTATTATCCCTTAGGACCTGGGCAATTTAATTTGGATTTCAGCCTGCCTGTACTGGCCATGGTACAACGACCGAATTATGCTTTTGATCCCAGCCTACCAGATGAAGATAATTATTACCAGGCCTACCTCAAAGAAGGGACAAAATTGGCCTCCCTGGATCAGCTCATCAATCCTCAACTGCAGTTAGGGTACACCTTGCCCTTAAGAAATGGAAGGCGCATTGGGGTACAATATCAATTGAGCTGGATGAGCTATCCCGATCCTCGGCCGGTGCGTATGCTTGGACAGGGCCTGACCCTAACACTCACCCGGTGAGTGTTGGAGGCTTTTTAGTCCGCTCGGGGGCGAGTGGGTAGACGTAAGGTGCAGAAAACCAGTTTTTTATCGAAAACTGACCCGGTGACTAAGTCACCCGGTGAGTAAAAATCCAAAATCATGAAAAATACAACCATCATCATAGCTACTTTTTTTATCCTATTCCTTAGTTCCGCTTGCGAAAAGCAGATCTTCGGCTTAGAACATAGCAATGACCCCCTGGGTAATTTTGACGCCTTGTGGGAAGAATACAATCAACTGTATGGCCTCTTTCGATTGAAGGGGATCGACTGGGACGCGCTGCGCTCAGAGTATCGTCCTCGGCTAAGCGATGAAAGTACGGATGCCGAACTATACCAGGTCCTCATAGAAATGCTAGATCATCTCAATGACGGGCACGTCGGCTTGATTCCCGTGGAAACGGACCTACCTAGCTATTTCGGGGGGACCTTTGGAAGCCTCGATACGATGGCTGATTTCGACCTCGATATCTTGACGGAGAACTACCTGACGGACCCTCGAGAAACGGATTTTGCGATGCGGTATGACTTCGTAGCAGATAATATAGGCTACGTACATATTGACAACTTTGCCGATGGGGAGAAAGCCTTTGACAAAGAAATAGTACCGGTCTTAGATTTCTTTCAATCCGCGGATGGCCTGATCATAGATGTACGGGGTGCAGGTGGTGGAGAGGATATTGCAGGGAAAACTATTGCATCTTACTTTACGGATCAGGAAAGGTTGTACATGACTACCACGATCAAGAATGGACCTGGCCCAGAAGATTTCACTACTCCTGAGCAATGGTTTATCAGTCCGAGGGGGGATCGACGGTTTCTGAAGCCCGTCGTTTTATTGACCAACCGCTTCACCATTAGCGCAAGAGAAACCTTTTGCTTAGCTATGCGGACCTTGCCGCAAGTAACCACCGTAGGAGACACCACCGCAGGCGCTTTTTCCAACCAAATCAACCGAGAAATGCCAAATGGATGGGGCTACTCCGTCAGCATCGGTGAATGGCGGACGGCGGATGGAGCAAGCTTCGAAGGGCAAGGGATTCCGCCCCAGGTTTTGGTCAGGAATAAAAGAGCAGATGTGCTGAATGGTAAGGATGAGGTGCTGGAGAAAGCCATCGAATTGTTGCAATAGTATTATTGATCCCTTTTCATCAGTCGGGTTAATAGTTCCTCCTTGCGTGCGCGGGCTACTGGGATTTTGGCATTGTCAGAAGTAATCAGTAGTCCGCCATCTCTTTTGCTGTACTTTTGTATGCACTGTAGGTTTACCAGGTGAGATTGGTGTACCCGATAAAAGGATTGATCTTCCAACAAACCAACGTATTCCTTCAGGGTACGGGAAACCAGGAGTTTCCGACCGTCTTTGAGAAAAAAATGAGTGTAATTTCGATCTCCTTGGCAACGGATGATACTATTAACCGCTACGAATTCGATATGATCAGATTGTGGGAGGGCAATTTTCTTTTCTTGTTGCTGCAAATTGTGGAGCAAGGTCTCTAGCTGATCTTTTTGGTTTTGTTGTAATTGCTTACTAAGCACCCGATCTACGGCTTTCTTCAACTCTAGCGCGTTGATGGGCTTTAGCAAGTAGTCGACCGCAGCAAATTTGATCGCCCGGATGGCATATTGATCATAAGCTGTGACAAAGATGATGTCAAAGTCAATTTGTGGTAGACTTTCCAATAGGTCAAAGCCACTACCCATGGGCATGGCGATATCTAGAAAGACCAAAGCTGGTTTTAGTTCTTTAATCCGATCCATGGCTGCCAAAGCGGAGTCAGCTTCGCCGACCACTTCCACCTCTTTGCAGTAGCTTTCTAGGGCTAGTCGAAGGTTTTCTCGGTTGTTAGCTTCGTCATCAACGATTAAGGCACGGATATTTCTCATTGTTCTGTCGGAATAGTTAAGGTGACTAGGGTTCCTCGGCTTGGCGGAGTAAGTTGACTGCGGTCTTGAATGCTAAAATGTTTATCGCTCTCCAGTCCTAGCAAGTCCAAACGCTGGCGTACCAATTTCATGCCATAGCTCTTATGTTGATCATTTTGTGCATGGGCCTGGGCGGCCAATAGTCCAATACCATTATCAACTACTTCACAATGTAGCCCCACTAGGGCAGGGGAGATCTTGACGCTTAGTTCGCGAGGTCCATCAATAGGTGTGAGTCCATGCAGAATGGCATTCTCAATAATGGGCTGTAGGATCATACTAGGAATATAGGTGTTATGCGCATCAATAGTTTCCTCCAAAAGGAACTCGTAGGTGAAGGGGTGACGGAGACTTTCGAGACTACAATATTGTTCGAGGGTATCAATTTCATCGCTAAGCGGGATGTACTCCTCGGCGGTATTGCGTAAGGTCTTTCGCATCAAGCCAGCAAATTGACCTAGATAGACATCGGCTTTTTCTTGCTCCTTCTTCCGTATGAGATTTTGGATGGAACTCATGGCATTGAAGAGAAAATGTGGATTCATTTGGGAGCGAATACCTCGCAGTTCCACCTCTAACAATTGCCGCCGCCGCAGGTCCCGCCGCATGCTTATACGCCGCTGCCAAAGGAAGCCTCCACTAATCAGCAGGAGTATAAAAGTCCCAATACCGATACTTTGCCAGAATTGGAGACGCTGCTCCGGTGTCCACGTGGTAGGTGCTGCTTGTTTCGCCAGTTTTGCCCAAGTCCCGCGTAGTTTCTGTGCGGTGCCCAAGGCTAGATGGTTGGCTATTATATTGCCATTCTCATCAATTAAGAAATAGTGATTGGTTCGGTTATCAACGCGGTAGTTATCTCTTAGATCAGTCATTTCTTCCTCCGGGACGTAGATGAATAGCCCCTCCAAGCCCGCTATACTTTTGCTAAAGTGCTCCTTAGTGGGGGCTGTAATTAAGTGAATCACAGTGGGAAATGCGGTAGACTGTTCCTTCAGCGTGTCAAAGTCTGCTACGGCTACATCCAAAAGATCATCCCAGCCGATGTGCAAAAGCAATTGTTTCCCCCGGAAGTCTTTTAAGCCCACTTCGACGCTTTCTTGGTCAATAAAAGTCCAGTCCGGGGCAGGTATTCCAGTCCTGAGTATCCTGTAGCCAGCTGCGCTAGACCGCTCTTGCTTTTTTCGGGTGAAAACCATTAACTCATCGATCAGTTGTGAATCTCTAGTCATGGCCAAGATTTGCTCTAGTTGATACCGACGACTACGGGTGAGTTGTTCCAATTGGCCATGGGAGCGGAATAACTGCATAGCGGTATGACGAACGAAAGTCTCTTTGCTTAGGAGTAGTTGCGCTAGATGCATCTCTTTGTAACTATTCAGCTCAGGAGCCTGGTAAATTTGAGTTAAAAAATGGTATTGGAACGCTAGGAATTCTTCTACATCAAAATCGAAGGTTTTGTCCCTGGGAAGCCTGTATAGCAGCGCACCTAGTGCTTGCAAATCCTGGATTAATTTACGGGGAAGTTCAATCTGTTTTTCGACGGTAAATCGATAGGCAGCTTCCCACTGAGTGGTGGCATGCCCCATGCGGATAAGGCGATCCATGAAGGCGGATAGCTCCGGTCGAAGTCTAGCCTTGCGGCTCTCTAGAAAGGCTAGCTCGGCTTGTTCTTTAGTTTTTATCTTCTCGAAATAGCCGATCGGTTCTTTTTCTAATAGCTTAAAATCATAACTACGGAACAAAGTGTCCCCTCGCATTTGATGGTAAAAATCCAATAAGAACTGATTGTCAGACACCCCTTTCCCCTCGAAAGACATTTCTCGATAAAAGGCATTAGCATTGGTTTGAAACTGGAGCGTGTCGCCTGGCTCTAGGTAGAAGCGCATGCTTTGGTAGCCATGAGAGATGGAAATAATACGCCGCTCAGCTAAGGGGAATCCCAATTCAAAAAAGCCATCTTTATCCAATTGGATAAGACTATCTTGCCAATAAGAATGCCAATCCCCTTGACGGAAATATTTAACCCTGATCTCATCGGTGGCGCGATTCAATATTTGTCCGCGAAAAACACAAGTCTTAGCAGGCAATTTTATGCGCAAATAATCTATGTAGGCCTGTGAATCGGTATGGCGAGTAGTAAGCCGAAAAGGACTTTCTCCTGCGGGAACTTCTTGCTCCAATAGTTGGCAGAAGAAATGAGTTAAGGAGTTAGCACTAAAAGCCTCAGCCAGTTCTGTCTTTTGTAGCCATTCTAGCTGAGGCGGTAATAGGCCGGATGTACCAAGGGTTTGGTTTACCGCATTGGAAAAATTGGACAGGGACTCGTCTATGACTTCGGATTTACAGGAGATCGGGAAATCGTGCTGTAAGAGCGCATCAAAAAGGAACAACTGCGGATTGAAATAGGCATCCTGAAAGCGCGTATCCAGGAAAATGGGCTGACTGAGCTTTGCTTGCTTTGTACTGTTTTTCCCGATTGGCTCCAACTGGGGTAGCTCAATATAACTGATAGAGGTAATCCTGGCACTTAGCCCTTGCTTTGGAGACTTAAAGAGCCGGAGACCTATCCGCATGTCATATTCTCCGGCTTTCAGCTGATCGGGAAAAAGGGGATAACTTGCGATCGTAGACCCATCTTTGGATAGATGCCTTTGTTGTACCCACTCGATTTCCCAAGTCTCTCCCTCCTGTAAGGATTTCTCTAACGACTGGCCTGACAAAGTCACAAAACGGAAAGCCAAGAAGAGATAGACCCATAATATCCTACTCATGATTAGTATCCTTGTTTATATGCAAGTAAGCTTCCTTTTGTCTTCCTGTACTTAAGGTTGACAAGCCTTTATCTGTCGCCACTCTCTTCCTTTTTCTCAGGCATGGGACTAACAATATAACTAAAGAGTACATAAGCCGGGGATTCTTGCAAGAGTTCTTCTGTACCTTCCTCTCCTTCTTCCAAAACAACCCTTCCGCAAAAACGATGAAAGTCATACCGTTTGTCCTTCCAGGAAGAGGCAAAGATCATTAAAGGTACCTTTTCGTTAAGTTGCCAATGAGTCCCTCTAAAGTAACGCCAATTGTAGAACTGACGATCATCCCATTTCTCCAATTCTATTTTGAATTTAGTCGACATTTTGTACGTATGCAATCTAATTTCACTCTTGTTGTCGTCGTCTTTGGTGATAAACTTGAGTTGGTCCATGTAATCGTGAAAGACCCCTTCCTGAGCCCTTTGGAAGTAGTGATACCTGTTATCACCGGATAGGATGGTATCGGTTTCTACCAATTTGCCATTTTCGTAGGTTTCAGTGATAAGGTAGAGCTTAAAGCGTTCATCAAATTGACCTAGATCGAACTTCATGATCTGGATACCAGCAAACTCCAGGGCTTGTAGCATATCCAAATGGGTAATGTTATTAGATTGATAGCGGTTGTGAACATCCTCTTTTAAGAGCTGGAGTCTGCGATCAGGTGTTACGTCTTGTGCCTGCAAACTGGCAAAATTCACCAGGACTAAGAGAAGGAGCATACTGAAGGTTTTCGTTTTCATAGTTGTTAATATTTTAAAGTAGAGTTGGGCGATTTGGTAGGGGCTATTTAGCTTCTGCGAGTAGCGTTTGTATCTGATCTTCAATCTCATCGTGGTATCCCTGGTAGATCTTTCGAATCTTACCCGCTTGATCGATCAAAACATATTGAGGTATGCCCAATACCCTGAAGTATTCTCTCAGGTCTTGGCTTCCAAAGGTTTGTTTGAACTCGATGCCTTTTTTTCCAAGCATTTTCTCTGCACTCTTTTGGCTATGCTTATCCATTAGTACGCCGACGACATCTAAGCCTTCCGATTCGTACTTATTGGCCAGGGCTTGAACCTTTGGCATGGATTGTACACATGGACCACACCAGACTTCCCAAAAATCAAGCAGTAACACTTTTGAGTCTTGTGGCCGAGTGGAGATGTACTGGCCCGCGAAGGTTTCTAGCTGAAAGTCTTTGACGTCGGTTTGTAGGAGATCGTCATGAATGTTAGCATCCGATTCTTCGATGACCAATTCGTAGTCCTCCAAGAAGTTTTTTACAAAGGCTTGCTGGTGTTCAACAGCATTCAAGCGTAGATCCGAAATGATTCTAGTGATTACTTGCTTCTTGTCTAGCGATACTTGGCGTTCAATGACCTTGGCGGGTAAGAAAGTGGCCTTGTCAAGGAAGATCTTTTTCTCGCGCTGTCGCACATCATATTCCTCTAGGTCTGGATATTGGTATCGGAGAATATGGTACTGCTCGTCCTGTAGTAATTCAGGGGTATTCGTTTCATCTTGGTACTGCATGAGTTCTGAAACGACCAGCTGACCGCCTGGCGAACCCACTATGTAAGATTGTGGCATGGTATTCAGCTCATAGCTCTTTTCCTTATGATCGATTTGGAACTCTGATAGCCCATCATAGAGCGCTTCGCCTCCAACACTTTTAGAGGCTTTAAATTGAAAACCAAATAGTGAATCTGACTGATTTCGGAGCATGCTGAGCTCACCGTGGTAGTGCCATACGTGGCCGCTTACAAAGGTGTCCAATTGTTCCACCTTACAATCGATGGATTGAATCTTAGACAGGGCGTTTTTGTACTGCTGCACCACTTGATGTACATCTTGTCCACTGAGGGAGACAAGTGGTAGGAGAAAGCTCGTCAGGAGTAAAATTCTGATATTTTTCATGGCCTATTATTTATGCGTTTTATATTCAGTTCTCGTTCACAATACTATTGGCTTTTTTGACTGAGCACAATGGCCACTGAACAATTGGTAGACTTGGCTGTACATTTGGCAAGGATGAATGAAGGGATAAATTCATGCAAGTGGGCATTGATAATTTCACCGAGAGTTTGTATAATTGTATCAGTTTATTACGCGCTCTAAATACTCCCACTTTAAAATTCAATTTTTATATCAAGGCGTATTCAGAGAATTAATTAGAAAATGCTGTAAGTGTTTCACTATCAGGTGGTTTTTGACGTGTTGTGCGTGAGGGATGACGACCTGTAGAGGGACAATTTTGCAGAAACTCATGATTGGGTAAGGATGACTGCTTTCTGGTGTTACAGAAAGCTGGATTTCCTATGTCTGTACCCATAGCTTCTTTCTTGACGTGGCTCTAAAATTTATTCTATGTATAAAAAATCTCTGATGAAAAAACTTATTGTATTTGCGCTCAACCTATTATGCATTGCTGGCCTTTTTGGGCAAGGCCAAGCCCCAGATTGGAAAGTAGATTTTCCGGGAAAGATCAATTGGATTGCCACCAGCCCGGCAGGTAACCTCGTATTAAAGAGTGGAACGAAACTCTGCGGACTGGAACCCAGTGGTAAGTCCGTGAATTGGACCTTGGAATTGGGACAATTGACACACGAAGTCTCCAAGAATGATGTACAAATGATTCCCGCTTCACCACTCATGATCCTGGAAAAGCCCAGTGGTTTGATCAACACCAAATTGCAGATCATCAATTATTTTGATGGGCAGGTGCTTTTCGACTCTAAAGAAATAGAATTGCCAAGGATCATCGATCACTATCCGATGTTTGACATTGGAGGATTGTTGCTTAAGACAAAAGGAGATGGCAAACAGGTAGAGTTGGTTTTTATTGATTTTAAAGAACAAAAAATTAGCTGGCGAAAATCTATTGCCGAGAAACCTGAAAAGCGACTAAGTATCGGAGCTGCGCTCCGTACCGCTTTCCCAAAATTCAGACCGGAACCGATCTTGGACCCGGATGGTCACATCTTATATCCCACCAAAAAAGACCTGTTCCGATTAAATGGGACGACTGGAGAAATGCTTTGGACTCTGGATCTTAAGAAAATTGAAGATATCTATTTCTCTGAGGCAACAGGTCGCCAGCTCTATGTAGCTTTTGATAAGAATAAATTTTCTGCGATTCAGCTGGACAATGGGAGTGAAGTTTGGAAGAAGCCCATCAAACTTAAAGGGGACTTCAGTAATATGTTTCCCCACAAAGATGGATTCGTGGTCGTGCAAACTTCCTTGGTTAGTAAGATTGATGGAAATACAGGGAAAGATATGTGGAAAAAGGAACCTAAATTATCTGATACTTACGACATGCTCTTGGACGGAGATCAGCTGTATACGGTTTCCGTTGACGGGAGTGATAAGGCCTTAATCCATAAGCTTGATCTCAATTCAGGACAGGAGAGCTGGAAAAAGCCCATCAAGGTGAAAGCCCCGGTAGAAGGCTTTGAATTCACACCTAAAGGTCTCCTGTATCTCTCCGCTGGTGGTTCCAATATTATAGACTTGGACAGTGGCGCTGAGCGCTGGAAAAAGGATTTGAAATTGAAAGGTCAACCAATCTATTTGGCGGATGTGGAGCGTCATGCTTATCTCGTTTACGGCAATAAGAAACTATACCGTATCGATACCAAATCCGGGGACTTTGCCTTACTGTTGGAAGACATTAAGTTTCAGGGGAAGGAGGATGTGAGCTTCATTGAGAAACGCACCGGAGGTTATCTCTTAGGCTCTTCTCAAAACTTCATGAAGGTAGACTATGACGGAAAAATAGGATACCACCACTATTTCCCACCTCATCAACTTAGTGGTTTGGCGAAGGTAGCCTTAGGTGCGGCTGCTTTGGGAGCCCAAGCTTATGGGGTATCTCAAGAACTCAAAGGTCTAGAGGATTTGACAATGGCTGTTGGAACGGCAGGTTCTTTTGGTGACCCAGCTGTTGTGGATCAAAGACTAGCAGCCTTTGAAAAACACGTAACTACTTCTGCCGTCAGTATGTCCATTAGTGATGCTGCGATCAATGCTATAGTAGCTCGCTACAAAGCTACTTTTGAAACCTATGATGATGCCTATGTACTAACCTCAGATAAGGGAGTAATGAATCAGCCCATTTTTGTGAAATTAAATAAGGACGAGGGGAAAGTCTCAACGACTTTTGACCTAAAGAGTGCTAAGCCCGTGTATTCGATTGATGAAGTGGACGGGGTACTATATATAGCCCAAGGCAAGGTATTGGAATGTTTTAAGCTGTAGTAGACATTTAGAAGCCTCAAAAGAGTGTTTTTTGAGATGACTTCTAAAGTAGTAGGGCCTGAACTGTACCAGCGTTCAGGCTCTTTTTTTGCTGTAGGGCCTCCTTTCATAAAAAAAGCCCACCTCCGAAGAGGCGGGCGTCACATCAATTGTCAGCAATTACTAAGCGTTTATGTTCGAAAGTGGAAGTGCAAATTCGGAAACGTGAAGAGACTATTGCATCTCCATCTAGGTCAAGATTTCCGACTTCGTACGTTGCACTTCTTTCTTACAATTATTGTTTTACGAAGCGAACCACTTCGCGCTGGCTACCATTTCTTACCCGTAAGAAGTATACGCCAGGCTGTAGGTCAGAGACATTGATGTTTACTCGGTTGTCTCCATCGTAGGTAGCTTCTGTTCTTCGGTATACTCTACGACCCACAGAGGTCATGATTTCAATAGTACTGGTTCTGAAATTGCCACCTTCGCCGATAGTGATGTCCACACGGAGATCACTGCTTACAGGGTTTGGTGCAAGATCCACGGTCAGACTGTGACTATTGTTATTGTACCTTCCACAGACTTGTCCTGAAGTTCTTCTAATTACTTTGATTGAGTTGGACAGCTCGTAGCAACCTTCTAAGTCAGCAGCATTTTGACCGACTTCAGCGCCACTAATCGCACCGTCAAAGCTCAAGTGCCAGATCAGACATACTCCTTCTCCAGCACCTTCGAAATTGAATGGCGGAGCAGCAGGTAGGGCAAGAATGTATCCAGCATCATCTGTGATTACCCATGCGGAGTTAGCGCCATCAGCACCACTCAAGTTCACGTCTACATAGTCTTCCTCACCATCGCCAGCACAGATGGTTGTGGCATCATTGGTGTAAATGTGTCCACCATCTACTGCGCAGTCTCCATCTTCGCGGATGATTCTGACAAAGTTGTCAGAGATATCCTCGCAGTCATCATCAGCAAGTGTAGAGATATGCTCACCCATTACTGGATCGGACAAACCTCGGTAACTCCATCCCCAGATATGGCATTCACCTGGAGGCGCAACGCTTAGATCAAGGGTATTACCATTTGCAGAATTCATGAAACCAAGGATGTAATCGTTGTCATCCGTAATAATGTACCAGTAGCTTAGATTAGGAGCAGCGGTTGTGTGTTTTACATCAAAAACAATGTTGCCGGCTGTTCCGGTATAGGTAGTTGATCCGTCTAGTAGACTTACCATACCTCCATCTGGAGCTTCTCTGGTTACGGTGACAGGGTTAGAAAGGGCATAGCAACCTTCTAGGTCAGAGAGGTTATTTCCGACCATTCTACCTGTAAGGGTTTCGTAGCGGATATACCAAATCTCGCAAACCCCTACACCCGCACCATCAAGATCAAATGGAGGGCCAGCAGGCAAGGCAAGGATATTGCCCAAGTCATCGGTAATAATCCAACCAGTAGAAACATTAGGTGTTCCTCCAGAGGTTACAATGTCAAGTGGGTCAGGGTTTCCATCCACACAGATAGAAGTGCTTGTACCTCCGCCTGCAAGGTAAATGTCGCCTACTTCGACCTCGCATTGACTACAGTCCTCACCAGTTTCTCGGTATACTGTGATTGGATTAGAGAGGTCATAGCAACCTTCTAGATCAGCAGCATTCATGCCTACAGCTGCACCCATTAATCCATCTTCAAAGCTCAAGTGCCAGATCAAACAAGTACCTGCACCTGCACCTTCTAAGTCGAATGGTGGAGCAGGTGGAAGGGCCAAGATATTAAGTGCATCGTCAGTAATCACCCAAGCTGAATTAGCCCCGGTGGCTCCTGTCAAGTTTACATCGAAAGCATCTGAAACGCCATCACCCGCACAAATCGTTTTCTCTGTCATTCCGCCAGCTGTAGTCAACTGCCCGCCGTCTACTCCGTCACGATATACCGTAATGGGGTTGGAAAGGTCATAGCAGCCGCGGAAGTCGTTGGCATTCTTACCCATTGCTAGACCATCGATAGGTCCTTCATAGCGCAAGTACCAGATCAAGCATACACCTTCGCCTGCACCTTCAAAGTTGAAGGGTGGAGCAGCGGGTAGACCAAGAATTTTTCCAGCTTGGTCAGTAATCACCCAAGCGGCATTTGGTCCTTCCGAACCTTCTACGTAGACATCAATGTAATCAGCTTGTCCATCGCCAGCGCAAATGTGTGTATTATCATTGGTGCTAATGGTACCTCCATTTACACCATTTCGGTAAACTGTATAGGGATTAGAAAGGTCATAGCAACCTTCTAGATCAGCAGCATTCATGCCTACCTCCGCGCCGCTAATTTCACCATCATAGCTTAGGTGCCAGATGAGGCAAACGCCTGAACCAGCTCCTTCTAGATCAAATGGTGGGGAAGGAGGTAGTGCTAAAATATTTCCGGCATCATCCGTAATTACCCAAGCAGAGTTGCTTCCCATTTGTCCAGAAAGTCTAACATTAAAGGCGTCAGAATCACCGTCACCGGCACAAATTACGCGTTGTGTTCTTAGCCAGGCATCTGTCAAGTAGCCTCCGTTCACATCGCAATCCATTTCGCAATCACTTCCAGTTTTACGGATTACAGTAATTGGATTGGAAAGCTCGTAGCATCCTTCCAGGTCAGCAGCATTACTACCTACCTCAGCACCGCTAATCTCTCCGTCAAATGCCAAGTACCAGATCAAACAAGTCCCTGCACCTGCACCTTCTAGATCAAACGGTGGAGCTGGTGGAAGGGCCAAGATATTGCCCATGTCATCCGTGATGACCCAGGCAGAACTAGGGCTGGATTGTCCCGTTACAATTACGTCAAAGGCATCAGATTCTCCATCCCCTGCACAGATAACTTTTTCGGTCATACCGCCTGCCGTTGTCAGGTGTCCTCCGCTTACGTCACATACTTCTTCGCAATCATCACCCGTTTGACGATACACCGTAATCGGGTTCGAAAGGTCATAACATCCTTCGAGGTTTGCTGCATTCATGCCAACTGCCGCGCCCATCAATCCATCTTCAAAGCTCAAATGCCAGATCAAGCAAGTCCCTGCCCCGGCACCTTCTAGGTCAAATGGTGGAGCTGGTGGAAGCGCTAAAATGTTTAAGGCATCATCGGTGATGACCCAAGCAGAATTCGCTCCGGATACACCAGTTAGATTTACATCGAAAGCATCAGATTCGCCATCGCCTGCACAAATCGTCTTCTCGGTCATACCACCTGCGGTAGTCAGGTAGCCACCATCAACACCGTCGCGATATACCGTAATTGGATTAGAAAGGTCATAGCAACCACGGAAGTCATTCGCATTTTTGCCCATTTCCAATCCTTCTAGTGGACCTTCATAACGCAAGTACCAGATCAAGCATACACCTTCTCCCGCACCTTCTAAATCGAAAGGTGGAGCCGCAGGTAAGCCAAGGATTTTTCCGGCTTGGTCCGTGATCACCCAAGCTGCGTTGGGCCCTTCAGAACCCTCCACGTATACATTAATAGGATCAGCTTGTCCGTCACCGGCACAAATATGTGTAGGGTCGTTGGTGCTAATCGTACCGCCGTTTACACCATTTCGATATACAGTATATGGATTGGAAAGGTCATAGCAACCTTCCAAGTCAGCCGCATTCTTTCCTACTTCTGCACCACTGATCTCTCCATCAAAACTCAAATGCCAGATTAGGCATGTCCCTGCCCCTGCCCCTTCTAGATCAAATGGTGGAGCAGCAGGTAATCCTAAGATGTTTCCGTTTGGATCCGTGATTACCCAGGCAGAGTTCTCTCCCATTTGCCCAGATAAGTTGACATCAAAGGCATCAGAATCACCATCTCCTGCGCAGATTACGCGTCCAGTTCTCAAGTGGCCATCCGTTAAGTAGCCACCGTTCACGTTGCATTCTGCATCACAATCGCTTCCTGTTTTACGAATTACAGTGATGGGGTTAGACAACTCGTAGCACCCTTCCAAATCCGCGGCATTCTTTCCTACCTCAGCACCACCAATCGCTCCGTCAAATGCCAAGTACCATATCAAGCAAGTACCAGCACCAGCGCCTTCTAAGTCAAAGGGTGGAGCGGGAGGTAAAGCAAGGATATTGCCCATATCATCCGTAATCACCCAGGCTGAATTAGTACTAGATTGCCCGGTCACAATCACATCAAAGGCGTCGGATTCACCGTCACCTGCACAAATCATCTTTTCTGTCATCCCTCCGGTAGTGCTTAGGTGCCCACCGCTGACATTACAGGTGACTTCGCAATCATCGCCCGTTTCTCTGTACACAGTTATAGGGTTAGAAAGATCATAGCATCCATCCAGGTTGGCGGCATTCATGCCAACTGCGGCACCCATCAAACCGTCTTCATAACTTAAGTGCCAGATTAAACAAGTACCTGCACCGGCGCCTTCCAGGTCAAAAGGGGGAGAAGGAGGAAGGGCTAATATGTTCAAGGCATCGTCCGTGATGACCCAAGCAGAATTCGCACCTGCCACTCCGGTCAAATTCACGTCAAAGGCATCGGATTCGCCATCACCTGCACAAATGGTTTTCTCGGTCATGCCGCCGGCAGTAGTTAAATATCCGCCGTCAACGCCATCTCTATATACTGTAATTGGATTGGAAAGGTCGTAGCAGCCGCGGAATTCATTGGCATTTTTGCCCATGGCAAGGCCGTCGATCGGGCCCTCGTATCTCAAGTACCAAATTAGGCAAACCCCTTCACCTGCACCTTCGAAGTTGAACGGAGGAGCGGCTGGGAGGCCAAGGATTTTTCCAGCTTGGTCAGTAATTACCCAAGCAGCTTCAGGACCTTCAGATCCTTCTACATAAACGTCAATTAGATCTGCTTGCCCGTCACCGGCGCAGATCTGAGTAGGGTCATTGGTGCTAATGGTACCACCATTTACCCCATTGCGATAGATAGTGAGTGGATTGGAAAGGTCGTAACAACCTTCAATGTCGTTGGCATTTTTACCAACTTCGACGCCACTCAAATCACCGTCGAAGCTCACATGCCAAACTAGGCAAGTGCCCTGGCCGGCTCCTTCTAGATCAAAGGGAGGACCTGGAGGAATGCCGAGGATATTCCCATTCGGATCCGTAATTACCCAAGCAGAGCTAGGTCCGTAGGCGTGGCGTACTAAAACCTCAATCGGGTCTTCATTGCCATCTCCAGCGCAAATGACTCGTTCTGTGCGTAGCCAGCGATCAGATAGATAGCCGCCGTCTACATCACAGGAAATTGTTTCTTCAGCGTCAGTATTAGGAGGTTCAGGTGTTGCATGTAGTGAAAGTTGAAAGCTTAAGGCTAGGATAAAGGAGAGTAGCCCTACCCTTGTCCAAAAGGATAAAGTTTCTGTCATGATGGTAATTTTAATGAATGTTAGTTTACGCCTACTTGTTGAAGAGTGGCATTGTTAATGTAGTCCAAGGATGACTGTATGTTCCTTCAATAGAAAGAACCTAATTCTCGTTATCGGTACGTTGTAGGTAGTTCTAGAATCTTGGGATATTCGCGCTTGTTATCCTGTCTTTGTTATGCACACAAAATTAGAGCTAGAGAGATGTGGATTTATCACAAAATTATAACGAAACTATCACAAGGGGGCAAGTGTCGCCTGCCTAGCACTTTGACCCCCTACCGCCCAAATGGCGCCGATCAGAAAATTTGAGTAGAAGGCCTGTTGCTAGATTGAGATTTCTTTTACCTTTACTCCGATTTTTTAATCACCCATTTACCTAACCAGTTCTTATTCCAAATTATAGCTTGTAGGGGTGTGCCCTTTCTCAACGACTGCAAGCCGAATTGACAACAAACCGCCTATGGCTACGAAAACGAAGTCCTTCATGACTTTTGATAGAAAGGACCTGACAGACGAAACTTTGCAGCAATTGTATTTCAACCTACTGCGTCCTAGAATGATCGAGGAGAAAATGCTAAAGCTTTTGCGCAGAGGCAAGGTGAGCAAATGGTTTTCTGGCATCGGTCAAGAGGCCATTTCCGTAGGGGCTACGATGGCCATGCAGCCAGATGAGTTGATCTTCACTTTGCATAGAAACCTGGGGGTGTTTACGGCACGGGAGGTTCCCTTGCACCGGCTATTTGGACAATGGCAAGGAAAAGATATGGGTTTTACCAAGGGCAGAGATCGGTCTTTTCACTTCGGAAGCATAGAGCACGGGATCGTTGGAATGATTTCTCATTTAGGACCGCAACTGTCACTGGCAGGTGGGGTAGGGCTTTGGCACAAATTAAAGGGGGAGCAAAAGGTAGCCTTGGCTTTTACTGGAGATGGAGGCACTAGCGAAGGAGAATTCCACGAAGCCCTGAATGTTGCTGCGGTTTGGCAACTGCCCGTCATCTTCGTAATTGAAAATAATGGATACGGTCTTTCTACGCCGGTACAGGAACAATACCGCTGTGAAAATTTGGCGGATCGTGGCCTCGGTTATGGAATGCGGTCTGAGATTTTGGATGGGAATAATATCGTGGAAGTATACCAGCGCATCCAGGACATAGCCGAAGAGCTGAGAAAGAACCCTGAACCCATCCTTTTGGAGTGTCGGACCTTTAGGATGCGTGGACATGAGGAAGCCTCCGGCACAAAGTACGTACCCAAAGACCTGATGGATACCTGGGCTCAGAAAGATCCGATTCAAAACTTTGAGCACTATTTACTGCAAGAAGGACTGCTGACGGAAAAAGAAATTGCCGACTTTCAGGCCAGTATGAAGAAAGAGATCGAAGTAGCGCTCAAACTTGCGGATGAAGCTCCTCCTGTGGAGGTCGATCGCAGGCAGGAATTGAGAGATGTCTATGCTTCTTTTGATCAAATTGTGGTAGAACCTAGCTCTCCCGCTACTAAAGCTCTACGTTTTGTGGATGCCATTTCTCAAGGCTTGCATCAGGCAATGGAGCAACACTCGGATCTGGTATTGATGGGACAGGATATTGGAGATTATGGCGGGGTATTTAAGGTGACGGATGGTTTTGTGACGGATTTTGGAGGGGATCGGGTACGCAATACCCCGCTTTGCGAAAGTGCAATCGTCGGAGTTGGTTTGGGGCTATCGCTCAAGGGGGGGAAGGCGATGGTTGAAATGCAATTTGCAGATTTTGTGAGTTGTGGCTTCAATCAGATCGTCAATAATTTAGCTAAACTTCATTATCGTTGGGGGCAGTCCGCTGATGTAGTAGTGCGCATGCCAACCGGCGGCGGTATGGGGGCTGGACCTTACCACAGTCAAAGTAATGAAGCCTGGTTTACTCATACTCCAGGTCTAAAAGTGCTCTATCCCTCTAGCCCAACGGAAGCTAAAGGGTTACTCCTGGCGGCCTTCGAGGACCCTAATCCCATTTTGTTCTTTGAGCATAAGGGCTTATACCGAAGCATAAGTGAGGAAGTCCCCACGGATTATTATACTCTTCCGATTGGGAAAGCCCGTTTAGTCCAGGAAGGAGAGGATGTCTCAATCATTACCTATGGCATGGGCGTACACTGGGCCAAAACGCTTGTGGAGGAATGGGATATTTCTGCGGATATTCTGGACCTGAGAACACTCTTACCAATTGATTATGAGGCAATAAGAGAAACCGTGTCTAAGACCAATAAAGTCCTGATTCTACATGAGGATACACTATTCGGCGGTATTGGAGGCGAGCTCTCTGCTTATATTGCAGAACATCTATTTGATCAATTGGATGCGCCCGTCATGCGGGCTGCTAGCTTAGATACGCCCGTACCTTTTTCCACCGCTTTAGAAGCTGATTTTTTACCCAAAACCAGGCTTCGCGAAAAGTTGGAAAAGCTTTTGGCCTATTAAGGAGTGAAGATGGGGGGCAGGAATTTCTTCCATATTTAGCCCTTCTTTTTTGCCAAGAAATTGTCTGCCAGGGAGATAGCCTTGGCAAGTATTTCTTATTTGATCCGGTAACTGTTTGAGGTTGTTGGCGGCGGGATTGACGCCTCAAAAATCGTAAGTAGAGCGCCGAAAAAATCGGCTGTCTATTGTTGTTAGAAAGCCTTCCAAGAATTATCACATTTTTTTTTGACCTATAGGTTTTTTTCTCTATTTTTACCGTAGAGTTATCACACCTCCCGGAAAGCCAGAAGCTTACCCCCACCATCGCCATCTGAGGTTTTACACCATGTGACACACTTTACCCCTTTAATAGTTTGGATTTCAACCAAATCCGATTTCTAGCCACGGACATTAAATCCTTTCGTCCTTAATTGCCCTTTTGTTTGTACCTTTGCCGGCAAACAAATTGATATTCAATCACTATGAATTTGGAGAATCTTATTGCAGTTAGTGGACTACCCGGGTTGTATAAAATGGCAGCGAATCGCGGGAATGGACTTATCATCGAAGACCTGGCCAGCGGTAAAAAAAGATTTGCCTCAGCTAGGAAGCATCAGTTTACCCCATTGGAATCCATCGGCATCTATACGGACGACGGCGATACAACCGAATTGAAGAATGTTTTTGGGGCTATGCTAGAGAAAGCGGAAAGCAATCCGCCGGTCAAAGCAAGTGCCAGTCCAGCCGATCTGAATAATTATTTTTCAGAAATATTACCTAATTATGATAGAGACCGAGTTTTAATCGGCGATATAAAAAAAGTAATCAAATGGTTTAATTATCTAAACGACAAAGGATTACTTATTACAAAAGAAACTACTACTGACGAAGAAGAATAAACGACACTACTTTTGAGAAAACGACGACCCTTGTTACTTGTAACTTTGAAGACTATTACTCGTAAACAACAATTATAATCTCACTTTTTAGAGGATTAACCCAGACAGATACGGCACCCAAAAGCATACGTATATGAGAGCTACTGCGCTTACGGTACCTGAACCTAGACGGCAAAAATTTCTACCCCGTAATTTTGAGCTAACGGTTTGGGGCGAATTAAAACCATACTACGACGACCTATTAGAACGACCTATTGACAGTGTACAAGATTTAGAAGAATGGATTAAAGATAGATCTGAACTGGATGCGGTAGTTAGCGAGTCGTTTGCATGGCGCTATATTAAAATCACAGTAAATAGCGGGGACAAGGAGGCAGCTGACCGGTACCAATATGCGGTACAGGAATTGGCTCCTAGGATAACTTCTTTTGAAAATCAATTGAATAATATTCTCGTAGACTCCCCGTACAAGAATCAACTCAATCAAGAGGATTACTTCATCTACCTTCGAGGTATTCTCAATTCAGTCGATTTATTTAGAGAAAGTAAT
>JAHQWA010000539.1 GCA_019634045.1 Saprospiraceae bacterium | reverse complement strand
TAATTTTTCTATGGCTGGTAGGAAATACTGTTCCACCAAGGCCGGAAATTTACCGGCTAAGGATTCCGCCTCACTTGCTTGATTAAGTTTTAGGTAGCAATGCGTTGTTTTTAGGTTAAAATCCTCCTGACTAAACCAGGCGACAGTGGAAGCTGAAACCAGATAATTGAAGGCGAAATGAGAATGCGATGGTGGAGATTCACAAATGGCTGTCACCGTACTAGCTCGGTGGCCAATCTGTAGGGTTCTACCTAAGGGATTCAGATCACCGAAGTATCTTTTTGCCGTCTCTTCTGTTAATACAACGCTGTTTGGGCGTATCAGAGCCGTATGCCGGTCTCCTGCCAATACTTTCCAGCTAAAAACTTCTAGAAAATTACTATCGGCCAGAAACACGGCTTCCTCGAGGAAATGCCTTTTTTCACCATTGTCTAAAGTGAGGCTGATATTTTGATTGCCGTAAGGACCCGAAATAGCGGTGGCTACTTCTACTTCGGGATATTGTTCTTCCAGAATACGGGCGTAAGAATACGGGACAGTGGCCTTTACTTCGCGCTTAGGCCCACTTTCGTTGATTTCCACCATCTTGTAAATGGCCTCTGATCGATCGAAAAAACGATCGTAGGAGTATTCTCTATTGATATAGAGTAGCATGATACAACAACTGGCAAATCCGATGGCTATCCCTAAAATATGTACTAAGGAATAGCCTTTCTGTTGTAGGAGTTGTCTTAGGTTAAGTAGAAAAGCTCTTTGAAACATGCTTTAGGGTTTTAAGGTGTTGATGATGGCGGCATCTATCCAATAGATATCTTGATCACTGGTGAAGAAGAGATATTTACCATCTCGACTTACGAAGGGGCAGAGCTGGTGTTTATCATTATTTACTGCTGTTCCCATATTCTGTGCTTTCGTCCAACCCGTTTCTGTTTTAAAGCTGATGTAGAGGTCTCCATGGCCATAACCCTCCTTTCTGACGGATCCAAAAATGATATAAGATTCATCTGCTGCCACAAATGGATCAGCATCGTAGCGATTGGAGTTAACCGAATTAGGGAGGCGTATGGCGGAGTCGAATGCTTCTTTCCCGGGACGAGCCATATAGATGTCATAGTTGTAGGGTTCGTCTATTACTGCTTGCTTGTTGGAGGCAAAGTAAAGATTACCACTTTTACTAAAAGAAATATAGAACTCGTTCGCTGGTGTATTGATGGTAGAATCTAGCAGGTTTGGGGAAGACCAGCCGCTAGCAGTCCTTTCTAGGTACCATAAATTGGCATCTTTCTTGCCTAGTTTTTTGGTGCGAGTACCATGGGCAATGTAATAGAGTCTTGATTCATCAATAGATAACATGGGGTCATGGTAGCTCCCTTCTGCATCCGGCAGCAATGCCTCTGCTTGACTCCAAACCCCATCCACCAATTGGAAACCATAGGTGACGTTCCGATTTCCTTCATCAACGCCGAGATAACATTCATCTCCAGCCTGAGAGAAAGTTATCCCAAATTCATGTCGGTCTGCTTTCGAGACTATGCCTGGCGCGAAGAGCTCAGCCTTTTTCCCAGGAGGCTTTTGACCAAAATAGGCCATAGAATTATCATGGAGTGATCCGACATTAGCTTGAATACTAGCTAGGAGTTTCTTGGGGTCATAGACTTTTCCTTTTTTGAAGACCATCTCCACTGCCCGTATCACACTAGGATCCTCCTCTAGGTCACCCTGGAGTACGACCAGATCAGCTTGCATGCCTGCGGCTAGGGTTCCAATTTTATTTAAACCTAGGGACCGAGCTCCATTGGACGTCATGACTTGGATGGCTTCTGTGGGGGTAAAGCCTCCGCGGATAAATAGCTCATAGTTTTTTTGATCCCCAAAACCGGGAAGGTTGTATATGCCAGGATCGGGCCCGGCAGTCAGAAGCCCACCGGCTTTAAAGAACTGCAAATCATAGGCCAGGGATTTGCTCAACCACTCTGGCTTGAAATACCACTTTTCACCTTGTTCCTTTTTTCGCTTTTTTCGGGCTTGATAAGCTTGGACGTGATAGGGGGCAAGCGCTCGTAGATCTCTTGGATCTGCCTCCATTTCTGCCTGAGTGGCAAGGATGGAAGGCGTGGAACTTAAGGCTACCTCATGATCTATTAGGACTTGTTGAACCTCCTTGACAGCTGAACTATTGATCGAGAGATTAGATCTAAAGGCCCGACTCCCTGAGCAGCGACCTGGTTCCCGGTCTACAGCGTGATCATAGCTGTGGATAAAGCCATGCTCAATGGCATCAATACCTAAGGCTGCGGCTTCTTGATAGGTCGTAGCACATAAATGTGCACATACTTTTGCTCCCAATCGATGAGCTTGATCAATAATGACTGCCAGATCTGAGGGACGAGTATGTTGATAGGCTTTGAACCACTTCACGCCTTTTTCCACCCAATAGGATATAGTATCTCTAATCCTTTTTTCATCGGTAAAGCGGATGAAATGTGGTTTGCCTGTTGGCCCAGTGAAGTAGGGACTAGAGTTGACAATATGGGGGCCGGGTTGATTGCCTTGAGCGATATCTTTAGCAATAGCCAATTCTTCCATCGCATTGCCGGTGCCACAAGTTTGGATAGTGGTTACCCCAGCGGCGAGGTGAAGCTTAGGGGAGGTATAGAGCATAGCGCTATTGGGCAATCGCATATGATTGTGCGTGCCGACAATACCGGGAATCAGGGTATGATCTTCAAGATCAATGATTGCATAATGTGCAGGGATATCAATGGATGATACTGGACCAATTGTAGTGATAATTCCGTCTTCGATTAGAAGGGTCTGCCGTTTTTGAGCTGCCCTCCCCGTACCATCAATCACCTTGGCATAGCGCAAGGCGATGTGTGGCTGATCTATTTTAAGGAAAGAGTTCGTATAGCTGCTATAGACGGTTTTATGCTGTTGGCAATAGACTTGGTTCACCAAGAACAGGAGTATCAATGAATAAAATGATTGCTTCATTGCTAATGGTCATCTTGTTTATATGCAGGTAATGCCTAGGACTAGGCGACCCAATGGAGTCGCTGACCTTGGATGAATTAGATTGAACTGGGGAATAGTTTAAAACGATGAAAATTTGTGTTCAATAGCAGATAAGCGGATCTGGCCCATAGGGTAAGCTATCGGAATCTGATCAGAGGCCTACTGAATTGAATGTTGAAATTACTGGGGGTGAGAACTGGTTTCCCAGAAAGTATTGGCCAAGTTTAATTCTAGCCACTTGCTGGGGCAAGGGAGGACTAATTTAAGGTTTTAGGTATTTTTCTGGATCTTCAACTTTACCGTCTTTTCTGACCTCATAATGTAAATGCGGTGCTGTGGAAAGACCTGAACTTCCTACTTTACCAATGACCTCACCTTTCTTGACTGCTTGCCCTACCTCCACGTCTAGCGCCGAAAGCTGAGCATACAGTGTTTGGTAAGATTCATCATGTTGGATAATGATGCGAATACCATAGCCTTCCGTCTCTCCTGCCTTGATCACCTTCCCATCAGAAGTGGCCATCACGGGCGTTCCTTCAGGAGCTCGGAAATCAACTCCTCTATGCATCCTTTTATTCTTATAGATCGGATGAATCCTTTGTCCAAAACCACTGGTGATTTCAAAGGACTGGCCCAATGGAGAGATACTGGGAGGATCTTGTTGATGAGCCCAAATGAATGTGCTGCACAGTAAGAGACTGGCCAATGCCAAGAGTGATACCTTTTTCATAATAGCGTGTTTTTGATTAATAGAATTGAGAATTTGCTCTTCAATCTCTTTAATTTCATCTTTTGGAAAGGTATCAAAAGCCTGTGTTATTGCCGTCTGAAAGGGGTTGCCTTCCACCATTCGACTTTCAATATCGCTACACAGGTGATCTAACAGTTCTTCTTTAAAGGGGTGATAGGATAAGTCAGATTCTTCGATTAGTTGCTCGACTAGGTCCGTCTGTTGCTCGTTGAGTTCCATCATCATTGCATACTCGTTTTAGGATGTAGTAACAAGCCGATGAGGCGCACAAATTCCTCGAATTCAGCCACTTTTACGGCTGCTGCCTTAGTGCCTATGGGTGTGAGAGAATAGTATTTTCGCACTCGTTTTCCTATTCTTTCCTTTTCTGTAGTGACAAAGCCATCTGCCTCCAACTTATGGAGAGTAGGGTAGAGCGCTCCTTCGCTTAGTTGTATCTGTCCCTCGGTCATCCCCTTTACCGTTTGGGTAATCTCGTAGCCATACATGCGCCCTTTTTCATCCAAGAGCTTTAGAATGATGGTCTTAAGTGTACCTTTAAGTAATTCCTTGTTATGCATAGGACAAATATACATTGGAGTCTTATGTATTTGCAAATATTTTAACGCTTTTCTTGGCTAAGCGACTATTCAGAAATACATTCAACGGGATTTACCTGAGCTGTTTTCATAGTCTGCACGCTAACGGTTAGCCAGGCGATTAACAATAGTAAAAGGCCCGCCCAGGCAATGGATAGCGGGTCGACTTTGATGTGATAGGCAAAGGTTGCCAGCCAGTTATCGGCTAAAAGATAGCCGATTGGAGCAGCCATTAAAATAGCCACCAATACCAATTTGCAGAAATCGATCGTAAGTAGGTAAACGATTTGGTGACTTGATGCCCCCAGCACTTTCCTGACGCCAATTTCTTTGGTTCTTTTTTCAGCCATGAAGGACGACAGCCCCAGCAGGCCCAGGCATGATATGAAAATGGCTAGCGTGGCCGCGAAACGAGACAGCATAACCACTTTCTGCTCTGCCACATACTTTTGCTGGTAGTCTTCGTTAAGGAAGGTGAACTGAAACGGATAACCAGTATCAAAACCTTTATGCAGATCTTCGATTCTAGCTAGCGTCTGTTGCTCATTCGAGGACTCAATTTTCACTGCTATGCGCAGGGCTCGACGATTGCTCCAACGAAAAAAGGTCGGCTTAACCAACTCATGAAGGGATTCGAAATGGAAATCTCGTGTCACGCCGATGATCTCCAGCGGATTCTCGCCTACCCGAATGATCTTTCCCACAGCTTCCTCTAGGCCCATAAGCTCTTGTGCTTTTTCGTTGATAATCACCTTGCTGATTTCGTCTCCTCTTTCCGCTGAAAAGAAGCGCCCATCCTGTAGTTCGATATCAAGCATTTCCAACATGCCATAGTCTACTCGGCCATGTTCAAACCATATTTGAGACGCTGGATCTTTACCTTCCCATTGTACCTCTGCTGTGGAGGCTTGCATGCCCACCAAGGCGTGGGAAATACTAGAGGCTGCTAGTACACCGGGAAAGTTTCTTACCCTAGAGATAAACTCATTTTGCTTTTCTACCGTAAAGCCATTTGTGCTAAAGGTGAGAATTTGTTGTTTTTCATATCCTAAATCCTTGTTTTGCAGAAACAGCATTTGCTGGTGGACGGTCCATACAGCCAGTATCAAAATCATTGAAATACCAAATTGAAAGATGACTAGCCCCTTTCTTAGCCAGGTTTCGCCAAATGCTGCTTTTAGAGACCCTTGTAATATTTCTTTAGGTTTAAATGCCGAAAGATATAGGGCCGGGTAACTTCCAGAAATCAAACCTGTCAAGAGGAGTATTGCCACTAGTGCTAGTAATAGGGTTGGACTCATTTGCAAAGCTAGAGTTTTACCCATCATTTGGCCGAAGTAGGGGAGGATCAGGAATACGAGTCCGATGGCCAGGAATCCCGCTAGGAAACTCTGCAGGATGGACTCCACCAGATGCTGATACACTAAGGCCATTCTGCTGGCCCCTACAGCTTTCTTTATTCCCATCTCCTTCATCCGCCTAGATGCTCTTGCCGTAGAGAGGTTCATGAAATTGATGCAGGCAATTAATAAGATCAGTACCGAAATAATGGAGAATAGTCGAACATATACGATACGACCTCCAGTAGCTTTTCGATTTTTATAGCTGTTTTGCAAGTAGAAGGAGGAGTATGGGATAAGGAAAGGAGACCAAGTTGACTCCGGATATTTCTCCCGAATAAGTGCGTCAATTTTTCGATTTAAAGCGGGAATATCTGCCTGCTGCTGGACCTTGACATAAGTGCGAGCATTATGCTGTCCTCGTTCAATTCTTGCTCCGAAATGTTCCTCAAAAACATCGAAGGACAAGACATAGTCGAACTGCATGGAAGACTGCCTGGGAAGTGTAAAGACGCCAGTTACCGTGACCTCATTTTGCATGCTGTACCACTGCCATCGCAATATTTCTCCAACCACCTCAGTTGTGCCGAATAGCTGCTTGGCCATCTCTTCAGATAAAACGATCGAAGCAGGTTTTTCGAGAACGTTTTCTGCCTTTCCCTGTAGAAGGGGATAGGAAAAAAACTGGAAGAATGGGGCGGAAGCAAATTCACCTACTGCTCCCACTTGCTCTTTCTCCGTAGACAAACTGGAACTGATGGCTCCCCAAGAACTATTCACTATGGCCTCTATTTCAGGTATTTCTTCGGCAAGTTGCTTGGTCACCAAGCTGGACGTATTAAGCAGTGTCTCTTTACTGTGGGAATCTGATACCATGCGATACAGCTGATCATCCAATGCATGAAATTTATCTACTTGCCATTCTTCGTAGACCCAAAGTGCTACTAGGAAGGTTGTGGCAAGACCTACCGATAGACCAAGTTGATTGATAAAGAAGGATCCTTTGAATCGCAAAAAGTGCCGGAAGGCTAAAAGGAGGTTGTGTTTGAACATAAGCGGGTGAATGAGTAGTTTCTCTCAGGAATGAGAGGTGATTGTCTAATACCTAGGACAAATATACATCGGACTCTTATGTGTTTGCAAGGATTTTTGGAACTTTTCTTTTTTACTGCTATTTCTGGCAAATCAAGATTCGACTTGGGTAAGCTGAATTTGTACAGTGATAAGGCTTGCTACGCCTGCGGAATAACGGGAGACTAGATGGCACTAATTACCACAAGTTGTGATGAACGAGCGCAAAAAAGGAAGATTTTGCAAAAGACACAGCCACGAGCTGGGTTTTGCCGCAAATATCTGACGCATTTGGGCTCTCTAGATTGAATCGCAACTTGCATGAATTAGTTAAATTGAAGTTCCATTGCGAGCCTAATGGCATGCCCTTCCCACCCCAATCCCTGGCTAGTATAGCTATCCCTCCTGGTTCAGCTGACCACCGAACTTGCTTGAGACCAAGAACCTGTCCCATCGGGACAACACATGCCAAGCCATGAAAAGAGGCGGGATTTTCTCGTCTTTAGATACGGAGTATACATAACCGAGCCCTTCGGAAGCGAAGATTCACGCAAACACACTGAGCAGGGCTATCGCCACCCCGCCGCTAATCAGCAAACCAAGGATGCCAAAGAGCAAACTGACCCCAGCATGTTGTTTGGGATGAGCAGAATAACGGATAAGGCCAATCAGACTGAGAAACAGGCCGAGTCCCAGAAAAAACAAGCCGATCCCACCGGAACCCAAGAGGATGAGTAGTCCGAAGAGGCTGCTACTAAAGCCCAGGACGGAGAGAATCTCAGGTTTGCGGCGTTTCTCCTGATTTTTGGCTTTAGCCAATTTCCGTTGGATCCTTTTGGTGATGCGCTTGAGTACCCACTTTTGAAAGCCACTTAGGTGAGTAGGTGGACTGAAGGCCATTGTATTGACTCGCTTAGTGGAATGGACGGCCTCCACGGGATGAGTAATTCCGAAGAATAGAATAAAACAGAAATATGGAATGAATCGCTTCATCGGAAAGCGGTTTAGTAGAGGCCTCCAAAGGATAGAAAGGCCTCTACTGATTATCTTTCTTAGCCAGCTTCTGGGCGAACAACTTCTACCCATTGTCCAGCCGTTCTGGCATTAATACTGTTGTCATACATGGCCTCGCAAGAAACAGCGGGTAAATAAAACCGACCTTGGTAGGCAGCAGTCAGCTGTACCCGGTAGGTGTGGGTTTTGTTTTCTGCGATATCAAAAAAGGTAGATACCCGATCATCTCTAAAGTCCTTGTAATCGGAGCGACTACCTTCGTTGAAGTTCTGGACGTTGTCCATCCGAGTATTGAGGATCTCCCAGCCAGAAGGGAAGATTTGTTGTAAAGCCATTTCATCGTATCGAATGCCGCGCGTGCCTGGATTGGTAATCTGTACTTCGGCGATGAAGTCGGTTCCCTGTACCAGGGAAGAGGGATCAATGCTGGAGCCATCCGTATTGCGATAATTGACGGTTATCTTAAGATTAGAGGCGGCGGCATCTTCCTGGCCGGCCACTGGCTGTCCATTTAGGATGACTCTGGCAAAGAGGGTTTTATCCTCTGTGTTTTTCACCATGAGTTTTCGTGAGCCCAAATCTTCCATAGGAATGGGGATTTGAGCAATCGGGTTGTTAGAGCCGCCATTTACACTTTGACCATTATCCAATTGATAGCTGTAGGCAAACTTCTTACTCACGCCTTCTTCACCTACGAACTTACCCACTGCCAAAAGACTGTAGGACAAGGCCTGCGTATTAAACCAACGTTGACTGCTCAATTCTTCAGATATATATTTGACTAGTTCAGCAGCTTCCGTTTGCTTTCCAATATTAATCAAGGTTTCAAGGATCATGGCTCTGTCTCGGAGTCTCGAACCGAAGGTGTAGGACAATTCCTGGTATTCAGATACATCGGAATCCAGATTACCGACCAATTTTTCCACTACTTCTGTCTTTCCTCCAATCGCGTAAGCCCCCGCCAATTTCCACGTAGCCGTTTTACTGAGTCGATCGCTTTCTCGTAGGCGATTCATCGCGGCGAGATTGGGCTTGCCGGCTAGGGCTAAGGTGTACAAGCGGTAGGCCTGGGCTAGTTCGGCGCTATTGCGGCTATAGAAACCGTAGGCACTTTCTTTAAGATTCCAGCGCTTAGCTACTTTGGTTTGGAACTTGATCCAGCGATCCAGCATGCCTGGAGGAACGGTATACCCAAGCGCCTTAGCCTCTAATAAGAAGTGTCCAGCATAGTTGGTAGACCAGTGATTCGGGGTGGAGCCGCCAGGCCAGTAGGCGAAACCTCCTTGGTCCGTTTGGAACAGCTTTAGGCGATTGATAGTGGCCTGTACCGCTTTAGGAATACGCTCTTTATCTGCTTCTTCGAGTTCCATTAATTTACTGAGATACAATTGCGGGAATCCGCTAGACAGGGTTTGTTCTAAACAACCGTAAGGGTATCGCAAAAGATATTGCAGACGCTCGCCCAGATTGATAGGCGGGATGTTGGACAATTCAAGTACCCCTTGGTTGGTACCCGGCATGCCGACAGCCTGGAAACTTGGATTCCAAGACTCTCCGGAGGCCAGGACTTTATCCATCGTCTTGGTGATATATGGATTAGGATTACGTACCTGTATTTCAATTTCTTGCTCTGTGGTTTCTCCTCCACCTTTGGCCGTGATGGTGAACTTCGCAACGCCGACCTTTTCTTGCAATTGCACATCGAAGTAGATCAACTGATCACCAGGCTTGCTAAAACGGATTTGCTGATTAGGAGAACTGATGATCTGGGCCAGACCATTACTCTCTCTTACGGATACTGTGGCATTGCTGACCTGTTTGGTCATGGCAAACACATTGACCGGCAGTTGTATGCGCTCGCCGGGGCCTAACACTCTTGGCAAAGTAGCCAGAACCATCAAAGGTTTTCGGACTGGTGTTGACTTCTCGGCGGCTCCATAGGCACCATTACCTGCTGCTACCACCATGGTACGTACAGCTCCGATATAGTTCGGTAGGGTAATACTATGTTTGGCTTTCTTCCCTTTCTTGAGTTCAAAGGGACCTAGGTTCATCACCACTGGCTTAAAGCGATTGGCTTGATTGTCCTGTTCTCCGGGTACCACTTCTCCATCACCCCCAATACTCAGAATGCGCTCTAATTCTCCTCCGTAAGCTCCTAACACCTGATCATAAATATCCCAGGTCTTGACGCCAAGTGCTTCCCTCGCATAAAAGTGATCCCATGGATTGGGCGTGACAAAACGGGTTAGACCCAACAAGCCTTCATCTACGACTGCTACGGTATAGGCCATGGCCTTTCCGTCCTTTTCTTTTACTTCTAGTTCAAAAGTCTTCTCCGGCTGTAACTCGTCCGGCATGGCAAGTACAGGTTCTAGTTTGGTAGCTTTATCTTCTACGCTGATTGGTATTACGCCGTACAGACGTATTGGTAAGTCATTATCAGCTTGTGCGTGCGGCTGTATCAAGGAAACGTGGGCATAGACCGTAGGGGCCATTTCCGAGGTTGTTTTGAAAGTAAAAGTGTTTTCTCCCGATTTAGCCTCAGTCCAGAAAGACTCGACCACTTTGGTTCCATTTTCTATGGTTACCAGGGCTTTGCCGGCTTCGCCTGTAGGTATCGTCAGTTTTACCTCTTCACCGACTTCATATTTGGTTTTATCAGCGGTGAAGGCTAGCATAGCCAGAGCACTTCTATTCTGGTCTTCATCGCCATACCAAGGATAACCTACATAGAAGTAATCTCCTGCGCAGTGTCCGCTTTCTTCGTCACAAACGCGGACGAGGTAACGACCCCATTCAGAGATAGTCAGGTCCCAGCTGGCTTCACCACGGCTATTGGTACTAATGGCCGTTTTTTGATTGGCATCATAATGCGTGGTAGAATTGTAGCGAGATACCTCATCATAGCCATAGTCCCACCACCAACGCCAATTCACCCGGTAGATCCCTACCTGTAAATTATGTTGACTTTTGGGATTCCCCGCTGGATCAACCACAACGAAATCAATTTGACTAGGCTTATCAATGTCTAGTCGTTTTTCGCCCCATTGCTTGCGGGGTAAGCCAATACCTGCATAAGCTTCATAAGGGTGGTAAGGGAGGCTGAAGTTATCGGTGCTAAAGTCACCACCTTTTTCAAAAACTCTAGTTTTGAGATTGGCCATCAACTTGCCTGGTACCAGGGTATTACCCAACAATTGAGTCGATACTGTCGCAACACCATTGCCATCCAATTGACCCTCATATAGAGTGCGCGCCTGTTGAGAAAAATTGCGCGCCGGATCATCGAAGGTAAAGTCCTTGTATTTATCAAAAGTGGTGGTTACCGATTTTAGCTGTAACTCCACCTTAGCTTTTAAGTCGGAGGCTGGTGCGCCGTGAAGCCAAGTGGCGGTTAGATTTCCGCGCAGGGGTTCGTCGGCTTTGGATAGGCTTTCTTTACCAAAGTCAAGGTCGATTTTGAGGCGATTCGGTTTAACGGTTTCTACCTTCAAGGTCTTTCGGAAAGTAGCTCCACCAGCTTTGATTTCTGCTGCCCAGTTTCCGGTGGGTGCATCAGCAGAAGTGCTGAAATGAAGTGGGTAAAGGCCAGCCACATTTTGTGCGCTCGTTCGTTGCAGTTGTACTTGTCCACGTGCATCGTAGACGGTCAAACTGATCGGGTAGTTTGGGGGGAGTTTGGCATTTTTATCCTCCAAGACAAAATTCAAGAAGATGGAATCTCCGGGGCGCCAAACGCCTCGATCACCATAAATAAAGCCCTTCAGTCCTTTCTGCGGTGCTTGCCCTGACACATCAAAACGACTCAAACTCAGGGCGTCTCCATCTTGTAGTTTCAAATAACCCTTTTGGGTTCCTTTCCTTGCTACGACCACGAAAGGCTTGCGATCCAGCTGTACCGTGGCCATGCCTTGCGCATCGGTTTGCGTGATGCGCATCGACTGCTGTTGGAAATCGAAGAATTCTAGTTCAGCACCAGAAACGGCAGCGGTATTCCGTAGGTCAGAAACGGCCACAAAGTAGCTGTTATCCGTACCGCCCTTGGCGAGTAGACCCAGGTTTGAAGAAAGAATATTTCTTTGTACAAAGCGGTCGCGATTGTAGTAGGCAGGCTTGCAGGGATCGTCCCTATCTCTCCAATTGTAGTCTGGATAATAGCCCTCGATGCCGTACCACCCATCCATAAAACTTTCAATCTCGCCACTTTCATCGAAACTGGAAGCAGACTCCTGGAGAGCAACGGTCTCGGCGCCACTGTCATTCCCACAGAAGTAATTTGTGTAGGCGGGTCGAAATCCGATTCTGATTTGATAAATCGATTCTTCGTCAGCTTCCACCAGTTTGGATAAATCCAGGGCATAGCGAGTCCATTCGCTCAAATTTGCACTAGGATTTAGTTGTTTAAGATCAACTTTCCGCTGTAGCACTACTCGACCTACTCTTTGCAAATTGTAGTTCCCATCAATGCGATTACTCTGTAAAAACTGTAGGATGTTGTTATTGAATATTTTGAAAACTTCTACTTCTACGGCATTTAGATTGATGGCTTCAAAAGGAAAGATCAAACCGTCTGAATTGGGTAGGATTACGCCCTGCCCAACCAATTTTACGGCTGGTTTCACATCTTCCATCTTAAAGAACCATTCGCTTTTCTTAGGAATAGATTTTCCTGCCGAATTCCGAACGCCTGAATTGACAACAATAACGCGGTCACCGACCACCCTGGTAGAAGGATACACTCTCACTTGATTCCCTTCAATAATGAACCTGAAATTGCCATTAAAGTCCGGCATGGTAATCAGGCCATTCAGATCTTGATTCTCTCGAAGCGGGTCAGAAAAATTCAATAAAATATATTGATCTTGGCCCCTCACAACCGATACTTCGGTGACCTTAAAGTCGCCCAAAGCTGGAACTTCTATATCCCGATCCCCCTTCAGGTCTACATTTAGTGGACGGCCATTCCAATTCAAAGCCACGGTGGATGCTGCATTACCTCTAGCTATATCCTGGATGGTGAAAATGTGTTCTCTACCCTCACCATCATGCGTCCATTCGATTGCTAGGCTCTTTCCACTTTGACTGGCGGATAGGATACTTTCCACTTTTTCCGTATCGGCCTCATCCGTCGTAAATAAGGTACCTCTGAAGGCTTGTTTTTCCAAGGCATTCGCATCTGGCGCGAAAAGTCCGCTAAAACTTAAATCGAAGTATTGATCCTTAGTCCTGAAATCGAACTCAAAGCTCTGTGCATCTTTGGGAAGTTGGGAAAAGAGCTTCTTCAGACTGACGGTACAGACATAGCTTGTCCCAGATGGTAGGGATTCCGCTGGGTCAAAACGCAAGGTCATTTCATCTTCCCAACTAGCCTGGCCATCTATGGAAGGTGAAAAATTCAGTATGCCATTAACTTCCTGACCGATTTCTTCTGCCGTAGCCACTGCGCTGGCAAAGCGAACTCGTATAGGGGTAGCCCGAGATACCACACCTGCTGTGTATGCGTACACATAGGCATTAACACTTTCTGGCATCTGTTGGGCTCGATTTTCTTTATTGCAGGAGGGGAGGATGACTAGTGTGGAGATTGCAAAGAGGAGAAGGGCAATCCCGGATTTCAGGTTTTGCATGAACTGTTTTTATTGGTTTATCGGGCTAAGCCGAAGCTCAGACCCATAAATTGGGAGTTTTTGATAAATTTCGGCATAAGTTAAGTATTTTGAGCATGATATAAAAATGAACTCATTTAAACTTATGGACTGAGGTCCAGATGAATAAGGTTATTTGAATTCTATCCCGTAACTTATCTGGCTAGCCTTTTTCATGAGTCAATTTTTGCCATTATTTCCTCTTCAAATTGTTGTATTTCCGGGAGAAGACCTTAACCTACACATCTTTGAACCTAGGTACAAAGAGCTGATCAAGGACTGCGAGGAAGAGGGAATTACCTTTGGCATTCCGGCCTACATTGATAAGCGATTAATGAAGGTGGGCACCGAGGTGAAATTGGCTAGCGTTGAGAAACGATATGATAATGGGGAATTGGATATTAAGACCAAGGGCCATCGCCTCTTTACGGTAGAAGAATTCCAAGCTGTTGCCCCGGATAAATTATACGCGGGAGGGGAAGTGGAATGGTTGGACGCCGAATTGGACGAGCAATTTCTGGATAACGAAAAAATCCTAGATCTTACCCGAGAATTATTTCAATTATTGAACATTCAAAAGAAGCTACCAGAGGATATACGAGAATTCTCCACTTTTGATGTAGCTCACCACGTGGGCTTGAGCTTAGAGCAAGAATATCAACTCTTATGTTTCTTGAGTGGACGGGAACGGCAAGATTTCCTGATTGAACACTTAGAACGTTTGTTGCCGATGGTCAAAGAAATGGAAAACTTAAAGAAAAAAGCACAACTCAACGGACACTTTAAGCACCTAAAACCACCGCAAATTTAAACGCCCTTTCTAGCCATTGACTACTGGCCTACAATTTTCCCAAACAAGCTGACATATTTGTAATTTATTTTATAATTTGCCAACCGAAACGGGCTTTTGACTGTTTCAAAAGATGACGCACAGGTGTCATAATCTGTTTTTGGCTCAACACTTATTAAATAAAGGTCAGATTTGATGTAACTAGGGCGGGCCTCAGCCTCGGCAACGAGGTTCCCTTCGTGGGACAAGGGGATTACCGAACCACATTAGCTGCCTTAATCCTGTTCAATGGGAGTCCAAAACTTCCCTGACACTTGTGCGCTTCTTTCTTCTCTTTTTCTTCCCGTATCTATTTTTGCTTAGGCTTTACATCCAAAATCAAGGAAATAATATTTGAGAAGCGATTTTGCGTGTCACCAACGTCTGAAAAGGCATAGTCGATTCGTAAACTGGAGATTCTTAGCCCTACCCCTAAGCTGGGGCGAACTGACCAAAATTCCGATCCGGCAAAGTCTGTTTCTTGCTGAAACTGATTCACGCCCGCGCGTAAGAATATAAAGTCGTTGTAACCTGCTTCCACGCCGAAACTTGGATCGATACTGATGGGGTCGGCGGAAATCAAGGTATTGCGTTTGCCATCGGTGGTGAGTATGGCATTTAGTTCTGGTCGAACACTTACTTTATTGTATTGCAGGCGGTAGGAGGCACCCAAAATGAGTTGAGGGCGAGTAACCTCTACACTGCTGATCGGAATCTCATTCCCAGTAATTTCCAGTACCTCTTTCTCATCATCTGTGAAATTAAAGGACCAGGCATTGAAGGTGGTAGTCACGTCTTTGGCCATGGCTCCAAAAAGCCATTTTCCTCGCTCATACTGTATACCTAGATCCAAACCAAAGCCCCATGCAGTCGCAAAAGGACCGATTCTACGGTGTATTACTTTGACATTTCCCCCATAGTAGAATCCGCTGTTTTTCATGGTTTTTCTTCCCGCATAACTTAAGAGGAATGCGTAGTCAGCGGAAGAAAACTCGGATACATTATCGAAATTGACTGTACCATCATCCTCATATAGGCTGAGCGTGTTGGGAATCTGGTCAATCCCAAAGCGAATCAAGGAGATACCCAAGCGAGTATTGGCATTCTTCAGGGGGAGGGTCGCTCCCAGGTAATCATTCTTTCCGACTCCTGCAAACCATTCTGTATGCATGGCTCCTAGCTGCAAACCATTTTCTCGGGGTATACGCGCCAAGCCTGCTGGATTCCAAGCAGCTGCCGTCACATCATCTACACCAGCTACCATGGCATTACCCATACCCTGCGCTCTTGCGCCGATACCAATAGAAAGGAATTCATTGCTATACTTCTGACCCAGTAGAGGGAAAACAAGGAAGAAACTACCAGCGAGGAGTATTAATCGAACCATACATCTTTTTTAATACAGGGGTTAAAAAGAAGGCCAAAACTAAGGCTTTCTAGGTCTATATGTATAATACGAAGCATTCAAATTTATGTTATGTCGGTCCCCTTCTTTTTTTGTTAGAGTGTCTGATGAGCTACATGAATGTAGGAGAGGAATGGAGTAGATTTCAGCTGGCCGATTGATTTGGATCTTTGGTGGTCAAGCCTCCTGAATATCACTCTCCTCCTTGGAAGGTCCAGTGGCTTCCTCAGCTTCCGTTTCGACTTCGGTCGCTTCGGCTAGTGCATTCTCCTCTTCCGTTTGTTCCTTGAGGTCACGATTCACGGCGATGCTAGCATTCAATTCGTAACCTATCAAAATGACCATGGCGTTTAATTGCATCCAAAGCATCAGAATAATGAAAGCTGTAATGGAGCCGTAAAATCTATCATAAGATTCATATCGACCAAAGTTGTCAATATAGAAGGAAAAGATCAAAGAGGATAGGAGCGACAGGGTGGTAGCTAGCGTGGTACCCGGTGAAAACCAATCGAAGCGTTTGATCGCCGGTGCGCCATATCTATAGATAAAGGAAATACCAAAATAATATAAGGAGATGGTGGTCAACCATCGGATGAAGCCAAAACCAAAAGTGGCGAAACCATCTAAGGGAATCCAATTATCCAGCCAGCCAATGATCGTGTTTCCAAGAATGATAAATACCACCGATACCACCAGCATAAAACCCAGAATGGCCGTCAAGATAATCGAAAGCATGCGTTTGCGAACCGTTCCTCGCCTTTTAAAGATCTTGACATGGGATTTTTCAAAGCTCTTCATCAAAGCCATCATACCGTTTGACGAGAAGTAGATAGCCAATACCACACCAAAGGAAAGCAGACCGACATTTCGTTTGCTAGTCAGGTTTTTGGCAAGCTGGAATAGTTGATCTCCGGACTTACCGGGCATCACCTCCTTAATTTGTTCGTATAGGAATCCTTCAAAGTCTCCGCCAAGCGGTACAAATTGTTCGAATACTTCTTGAAAGAAGGGAAGGAGGGTCAACAATAAAATTAAGGAGGGAAAAAGGGAGAGAAAGAAACTGAAAGCAATGGAATTGGCTCGGGTACTCAGGTCAAAACGCCTAATTTCATTAAAAACAAAAACGAGGATGTCATAGATCGGGACTCCGAAAAAGCCAGGCAGCGAATGCGTCTTGGTCCACTCCAACACACTTACGGTCAATGGGTGATGGGTGAAATAGTCCTGAATGGCCTTCAGGTCCAGTATTTTCCTTCTACTACTCAAAGTAAGACTGAAGTTTATCGGTCAAAAAGGAAGGTGCTGCTACGGTCTTATTGCTTGCTTGTTCTACGAAACATAGTTTCACGCTACCTCCATTCACTAATTTCCCTTTTGGGTTGAACAATTCGTGATGAAATAGAATGTGTTGCTCTGGGAACTGTCGCAATTCGGTCCGTACCGTAATCAATTCATCGTATCTGGCCGGGCGAACAAATCGCATTTGCAAAGACATTACTGGCATTAAGATCCCGTAATCGTCTTCCATGCTTTGGTAGGTTAGGCCGATTGAACGAATCATCTCAGCACGCCCCACTTCATAGTAAGTAGCGTAATTCCCGTAATATAGATAGCCCATTTGATCAGTTTCCGCATAGCGAACCCTAATTTGAGTCTCATGTCTGAACATAAGTCCAAATGTAGAAACTAAATGGCAAAAGTAGAAGGATTGCCGCTACCGATCAGTTCAGTCTCTTAGAAATTGAGCTGAGGTCTTATCCATTCGTAATAATCGCATTCCTCAAAGATCAGTCTAGTTTGCAGCAGTTTCCTGAATTCTGCTTTGGTCGGATTAATTTCATATTGCGGACGCTCATCATCAGGAGCAAGATTCTTTACCGGAGTAATGGCTTCTAATTTACTCATCCGCTCAGGTAGGGTGGTCTTAGACAAGGCTAGATTCCCCATTTGGTCCTTGCTTAAGAGCCATAGCTGCCAATGTTCAGCATTGATTTTGGTATTAAGTAATTGATGTCCTTTATAGTACTTCAATATCTGTTTGGCTCCGATTTGGAATAGCGTGTCCCGGTGGGTATAAGTCCCAGCTAAGGTTTGATCATCTAGATAGAGTACTTCAAAAGGCATTTCTTCACCATCTTGGTAAATTCTTCCTTCTTCGAAGTATACATTTTCCATCGCATCGAGTTCGGCTAAGCTGGTGACGAAGGTGAATGATTTTTCCTTGTAGATACATTGCTCCTCTACTCGTACAATACTACTATCACCCGTGCAGAAATAAGTGCCTTGATAATGCAGCTCAAAGGCGCCTTGAGTTTTGACTCCCTTGGGTTGCGCATGAGTGAATACCAAAGGAGGAGTACAACCAAAACTAATGAGTGCTAGAATGATAAAACCGAATAAGTATTTCATGTGCTAAGGGTTGATGATGGACTAAAGTTGCTGAGTTTGGGGAGGAGTAAGGGTGATGAAAATCAGGGAAGCAGCATGATGTTTATCAGTTTCTAGAGGAGGGATAAGGGCCTAACTTGTTGAGGAATAAAAGCTTAATCAAAATGAAAAACATACAAAAGATACTTTTCCCTACTGACTTTTCTGAAGCTGCGCAAAATGCATTGCGCTATGCTATCCATTTGGCCGATGAACTAGATGCATCTATTCATCTATTACATATCGTCTATCCTCAGGCGGAACCGCTGGACTTTCCTGCCCTTGCTACAGAGGCAACTCAACAGCAAGTCGGGGCAGCAGAAATGATTTTGAAGCGAACGGTGGAAGAAACGCTAGCTCAGATTCAAGTCACTGGTAAGTTGAAAAATAGCCCCGTGATTCTCCCTGATGTGGAGATCGGAACACCGACAAATCTGATCACCAGGATCGCCGAACGCGAAGAAGTAGACCTCATCGTCATGGGCGCTAAAGGAGAGCATAGTATGATCGAAAAAGCCTTTGGCCGAGTTTCTCTGGGCGTGGTCAAGAATGCCAATACGCCCGTGCTACTCATACCCGAAAATGCCACCTTTACGCCCATCAAAAACGTGGCTTATGCCTCTAACCTCTTAGAGACAGATGTCTATTACATCTGGCAAACGCTACAAATGATGGAACCGTTCGATGCAGCCTTACGCGTTATCCACGTCGAGACTGAGGATATCGGAAAACCAACGGCTTTAGACGATTTTCAAGCGCTGTTTGCTGAACATCCGAAATATAAAAAACTGAGCTTCCACGAACTGAATGGAGAAGAGGTAGATGTAGTATTAAGTGGCTTTATGGAAGCCTGGGAGATTAATATTATGGCACTCTATGCGCCAAACTACGGTTTCTTTGAGAGCATCTTCCATCGGAGCTTAGGTAAAAAATTACTGAAGATTACAGAAGTTCCCTTGTTGTTCTTGAAGAAGAAATAGAGCGAAATGGAGCGTTTAGTGTGGAAAGTGACGAGTTGAATATGAAGAATTAAAAATGCATAATTGAGGATGAGTATTGAATTCGGAAGTCAGATCAAGTGGTCTAACTTCCGATTCTTCCTTTCGGTTATCTTATCCCCGTTCGATAGGGCAGGTCATGCAGTGCGATCCCCCTCTAGCTCGACTCAATTCACTGGAAGGCAAGGTAATGATGGTCTTTTTGACCTCCTCCGGCAAGACGATGCCATCTTTGAAGGCTTCGAGAAGATCCGGGGCGTGAACCACTCGGTACCCTGCCTCTTTGAAGGCTAGCTCTGTGCGAGGGTTGCGATCATAGGTGATGGCCACACCGGGCTTTAGAGCGACTAAATTGCAACCATCCGTCCACTGTTCTCTCTCCTGGTAGGGCGTTTCTCCTTGGCCACTTAGAATAAAACGAGCATCCGAAGCAATCTCCGCTTCTATGAATTCTCTTACGGAGGGATATTGCGTCTTCCCTCCCTCAATATTGTATACTTCTACATAGGAACTCAAACCATCAATAATGATCGGCTTAAAGGCCACAAAATCACTGGCACTGATTTGCGTGAAGATGGTGTCTAGGTGCATATAGGAGCGGTCATTGGGAATATTGACCTGTACCACATTTTTGATCACCTTCTTTTCGAATAGTACCCTTTTTAAGGATTCAATGCCATGAGCAGTGCTCCGCTCACTGGCACCAATCAACAGATAATCAGTATGCAAAATCATCATATCACCCCCTTCTATAGATACCATCTCACCTCTTTTGGAAGGCGGAAAAAGGTCAACATTGTTGAGATTGATGATACGGCCTTCATCTCTTAATTGGCGGAAGATGGGGTGGGCCCAAATAATAAACCGGATGATAAAGTTTTCCCGAAAACGAGCCTCTTTGGAGGCCTTTGTAATAATAATGTGATCATTGACGGTTACCGCAATATCCCGAGTAAAGATGAAATTAGGGATGGGGTCGAATAGGAAATGATCTTCTTCCTGGTAGTAACCCGTAATTAATACTCGGGCTAGTTCGGCATTGGTCATTTGTTGAAGCACCGCCTTGAAGCTAGAAGGTAGTTCTTCATAATCCACCACCTTCTCAATCATTTCCTGCTTGCTAGCGTCGTCGGTAGAAAGGGCTTCTTCTAAAAGCTGCTGAACCTCTAGTACATTTTGAGGCTGAAGAAAAGCCTTGAGGACATCCGTAAAGACATCGTGCTCTTCTTGCATTTTCGGAAGATGGACAATGTCGTCGAACAATAACTCTTCCGCTCGCTTAGGGGTGATTCGGCTAATACCCTCATCGGGGCGGTGTACAATCACGCGTCTCAGTGGCGCGATTTCGGATTTCACGTTCACTTGATTGGTCATAACTTGGTTAGAGCTTTATAACTTTTTCTATTTCGTAGATAGAATTAATCTTACCGGCAAAGATGCAATAAAATCGGGGATTTTCATTTAGGATAGCAATTTCGGTTGGGCGGCCATCATCTATGTGATTGGCCTTTAGTTTGGACTTGATCGTGAACATCGAACCTAAATAAAATAACTGCACATCCTCCCGCAGGTACAATTGAATTTGTCGCTTCATTTTACTGTAATTGGAGGCTGGGCGAGCAAAACAGCTGTTGCAAATGGAGGGGAAATCTGGCCGGCAGTTCGTGTTTATTTTTTGACAATCGAAGGTGGGTAGGGGAGAGTGAGCTACCTTATGATGGGTATAGGCGACGGAGGACAGCGACAAAAGGCCGGAAAGACCATAGGGCATGATGGAAGCAAATTGTCCATCCATAATGGTTAAGCCCAGATCTTTCAATTGTGGTGAACTTACGAACGCCATTTCTGAGATCTCGTGCATCAGGGGGATGTCGGACAAGCCAAAACGTCGATTCACGCCATTGCTGTTGGCATAAGTGGCATTGATCACCTGTGTGGCGACCAGGTCTTTTGGGGTGTCTGAGTTCAAATCCTTAAGTGTGACCTGCCATTGATTGGCCTGTGGCTTCGCCGCTACAAGTTCATGAAACTTCAAAACGCTGATCGAGGAAGCCTCTTCCAGCCTCCGTCGATAGTAATTGGCCATCAGGATTGGATCGAAGGTGTATTCTTGTGTCAAGAACAAAGCTTCCAGCCGATCGAGGCGAATACTAGGATGCTTATCTAGCTTTTGGCAGGGCAAGCCGATGAATTCACAAAATCGTTCAAATTGTGCCCCGTCCGTAAAGGAGCTATATTGATCTATAGCATAATATTTATCAAAAGAAGCGTGTATAAAAGCCTGGTGATCCTGTGTGAAGCGGGCCTTGTTGTCATCTGACATCAGCGCGGTAGCAATACTCCTTGGGTAATGGTAGCCACTGTGGAGCCTAGCCTGATTTACGATAGAGGCTTTGGCCATCAATTGTTGCTCTTTTTCAACCAAAACCACCCGACAGCCCTTCTCCGCCAAGAACAAGGCTGCATACACTCCGAAAAGCCCGCCTCCTACGATGGCGAAATCATATGTTTCTTTCGGCTTACCCATTGGCCGACAAAGTAGCTAATCGGTGATACAGGTCTTGATGCTGCCCCGCTTGCAATTGCTGGAAAAATTCCAAGGTAGATTGCAACTGTTCTGTTTTGGAAGGGCCGATGAGGATGCCCTTGATATCCGGACTGTAATAGGTATACACCATGCTACATTCATTGAAACGAGTCAAAGGTGCTAAGGAAGATCGGGCATTATATTCCGCTAAAGCCGCTGCCACCTGCCGGACCAACTCCTGATATTTTTCGGTAGGAACATTTCTCACCGCCGTTGAACTATCTTTTCGGTAGCTAGCAGTGGGGAATTTGAGTCCTCCCGCATTTATCCCATAAGCCAAAAACCGAGGCTTTCCATGAAAGTCGGCATACCTCGGATAGTCAGAATAGACCAAGTTGTGCTTCAATTGAATATCCCAATCGAATCCGTAGGAAGCGTTCAACTCATGATAAACTGATGGGTGCTTAATTCCACTTAGCCCTATCTTGACGCCCTCCTTTCTAATACGGTCTAGTGCTTCTAGGGTGGGCTCTATCGTTTTGGCCTCCTCTCGATTGTCCCAGTGCACCATTATTTCCGCCAATTGCTCGCCAAATAGGTGCCTGTATTCACTATAGATAATCTGAATAAAACTAGGTGCCAAATTATTTTCGGGAGTATAGAGGTTATTGATACTTCCGATCTTCATCAATACTTTTAGATCTTGTACCCCATGTGTTTTTATCCATTCGTTTAGGATCCGCTCCGCAGCGCGGAAATCATCTGCATTTTTGTTTATTGGATAATTGGTAGCGGCATCAATCCATCGAAATCCAGCTTCGTAAAAGAGATCGAGCATTTTAAAGGCCTGTGCCTTTGAAATGGTCCAGGCCCATAAGGCGGTGCCAAGGATAAGATGGATAGAAGGATTCACAGTTTAATTTGAGCTTTTTTGCTTTTGATGGCACGCATCGATTTGATGTAGCGTTTGGCCAAAGGCACAATTCTTACTTGACTGCTACTGGCATCGTCCGTCCACTTGACTGGTAATTCGTACAGCTTCATTTTTTGCCATTCACTGATGATTAATAATTCTGTCGAAAAAAACCAACCATCATTATCTGCACCCAAAGCATGCAACTTAGGGTATACCTCTCTACGTAAAAACTTAAATCCGCACATTCCATCGGAAAATCGCGTGCCGAGATAGGTCTGTAGGAGCCAGTTGAATCCTCGGGAGGCGACTTCCCGTTTGAAGCTGCGACCGATTACTTTCGACTTCTGGTGCAATCGGGTCCCATAGACCAAGTCCGCTTCTTTTTCTGAAAGAGCATGGTAGGCTTCTAGGAAATGGGGAAGATCAGTCGCTAGATCAAGGTCCATATACCCGACGATATCTGCCTGAGACTGCCCCCAGGAGGTCTTGAGGGCAAGACCTACACCACGCCTTGGTACCTGCAAATATTGAACCTCCTCCCATCGGGCATCCAATTGCTTGCCTATGACAGGGGTTTGATCTTCAGAACCATTATCAGCAATGACAATACGCCATTGATTAGGGGTGGGAAAATTAGATTTTAAGAAGTCGTGTAAAATGCCTACATTTTCCGCCAAAGTGGCCTCTTCATTGAGGACGGGAATGGTGACATCGAAAGTCATATGGTGTATCTTGGTACGGCTGCGAAGATAGACTTGCTAGTGGATATATGGTTGGACAATTAAGGGTTTTTTTCTTACTTTGTAGAAAAATGGAGTAGGTTTATCTATAAGCTGTAACCAATTACCACTAATTCCTATTCAGAATGTTTTATTGTAGCGTGAATGTTAAAACGTTGAATGGTTTATGCTAAAGAATTTAAAATCGCTCTTCATTGTTGAGGATGAGGAATCGAAGAAGCCAGTAAAAGGGAAAAAACAAGCAGCGGATCAGCCTAAAAAGCAAGCTAGTAGTGCCAAGAATACCGCTAGCACTACATCTACGCCCGCCACGCCTTCCCCAGGCAAAGTATCCTCCAAATTCGTCAATATTTTGCTCAAGGCCATGGATAGCAACAACCTGGAGGGCTTTGACTATTTGGAATTCAAGCAGTCCTTGAAGTCACTGGAGAAAATGCCGATGGACGACGCAACGCGCTATCAATCCGCCTTCGCCATGGCACAAACCATGGGAGCTACTCCACAAAAGCTGATGGAGACTGCCAATCATTACCTCAATATATTGGCAACGGAGGAAAAGAAGTTTGAACAGGCCTTGGTGGCCCAACGGCAAAAACAAATTGGCAGTAAGGAAAGTCAAATAAAGAAATTGGAAGAGATTGTGGCCAGTAAAGCCACGCAGATAAAGCAACTGACGAAAGAAATTGAAGACCACCAAAAGCAAGCCAATAGCCTTAAAAAGGAGATTGGCGGAGCTGTTGTAAAAGTTGAGAGCACTAAAAACGACTTCATTGCCTCTTACGAGAAATTGATCAGTCAGATCAAGGCCGATGTGGAGAACATGAAGAAATTCTTGAAATAATTAACCTTAGATAATAGATGGATTCTGAACAATTAAAGCCCAAATCTTTTTGGCAGCGGCCGGAAGGCGTGACGGGGATGATTTTCTTGGCAGCCTTAATCATCGGAGGAGGTGTTTTGCTAAGCAGTGCCTTGCCTCTTTTGATCAATTTGGCGCAAAATACGCTTTACTTGGCCGGGATGTTGGCCGTTTTGGGCGTATTGGTTTATATGGTGCTAGATCCCAAGATGCGTACCTTGGTTTGGTATATGTACAAGAGTGTGATGCGCTGGGTCACTGGATTATTTGTACAAATCGACCCGATTGGCATTCTTAAATCTTATGTAGATGACCTGAAGAGCAATCTGCGCAAGATGAACAAGCAGATTAGCCAGCTTAGAGGTCAAATGCACAAACTGCAAGAAGTTATTCACAATAATAAGAAAGACATTCAGACCAACCTGAATCTAGCTAGTAAAGCTAAGTCGAGCAATAAGGATGCTATTATGATCCTGAAATCTCGAAAGGCAGGTCGCTTGAAGGAGTCTAATATGCGCTTAGAGGATCTCTACAAGAAAATGGAGATCATGTATCGGGTATTGACCAAGATGTATGAAAACTCCCAGATCTTGATGGAAGATATCAAGGATCAGGTGGAGGTTAAGGAACAGGAGCGCAAGGCGATTCACGCTAGTCACAATGCGATGAAATCTGCCATGAGTGTCATCTCTGGTGATCCAGATAAGCGGGCTATGTTTGATATGGCCATGGAAGCGGTAACCGAAGATGTGGCGCAGAAAGTAGGGGAGATGGAACGCTTCATGGAAATGTCCTCCAGCTTCATGGACTCCGTAGACTTACAGAATGGTATTTTCGAGGAGGAAGGACTAAAAATGCTTGAAAAGTGGGAGAAGGAAGGCGTATCCTTAATCCTAGGAGAAGAAAAGCAGAACCTATTGGTGCAAGCCAATGACGAAGCTGATGTACTCGACTTGGATTCTCCGATTCAGGAGCCCATCCGACATACGGGACATCGCAATCAGTACGATAATTTCTTTGAGTAAACTACCTTCTCTGACAACTTTTGTGGCCAACGTTTAAGCGAGAAGGATGGCGGACCGTGGAAGCTATACTTTTAGCTAAGAGCGGGACTCAAAAACACAAAATGGTCAGAGAACCGTAAACTAATAAAACTACAAAACCTACTATTAATGGTGAGGATTTCGAAGGACTATGCTAGGCCTGTAGCTCTCTCGTCCAGAAATTCGCCATTCACCACTAAACCAAAATCATGGCAAAGAGACTCACAACTTTTTCAAAGTTATTAATTGTTTTCGCTGTGGTAGCAGCAGCATTTTTTGGATTTAACTACCTACAGAAAAGCGGAATGCTTGAAGGCGCAGGTGGTGGATCCGAAGGAGGTGGCGGAAGCACTTCCGGTCAAACCAGTAATTCCGGAGATTTTAAGAATGATGATGATGTCATCAAAATCGGTGTTGTGACCTGGGGTGGTTATGCTGGCGGACAGTACTTCAACGAAGGCTTCCAAGCAAGCAAAGCTTCTCGCTTTTACGAAGACTATGGCTTAAAGGTAGAATTCGTTTTAAATGATGATGTAGATGCTTCCTTAAACGCCTGGAAGAGTGGCGATATCGATTTGCATTGGTATACGATTGATGCCTTCCCGACCATTATGGAAGGTTTGAAGAATTTTGATCCGGTGGTCTTATGGCAAGCGGACTGGTCGCGTGGAGGTGATGCGGTCGTGGTGCGTCGAGGTATTAGCAGTGTGGGCGACCTGAAAGGGAAGTCCATTGCCGTAGCAGAATTGACGCCTTCTCATTCCTTCCTATTGTGGTTGTTGAATGCAGGTGGGTTGACCATTGATGATGTGGATATTAAACCACAGGCTTCGGCGATTGATGCAGCAGCAGCTTTCAAGAGTCAACAGGTTGACGCAGCAGTGGTTTGGAGTCCAGATGATGAGCAATGTATCCGTGCAGTAGCTGGTTCTAAGGTATTGGAAAGCACTCGCTCAGCCTCTAACATTATCGCTGACGTTTTCTTTGCCAAAAGAGAGTTTGTGGAGAACAATCGGGACGCTTTGCAAAAGCTATACCAAGGTTGGATGATCGGTGCTGCGGAGATTAACTCGAACCCAAGTGCTAAAGAAAAAGCAGCTGATATCCTATCTACAGGTTTGGGCATCCCTCGTTCAGATGCGATGGGCGCTATCGATAACGTGCGCTTAGTAACGCACGGTGACAACATGAATTTCTTCGGTTTGAACCCATCTTATAAAGGAGTTACCGGCGAAGCATTATATGCGAGAATGACCAATGACTATAAAGCCTTAGGATATGCGCAGGATGCAGGGAACTGGAGAAGAATCTCTTATCCAGGAGCTGTGCAAGCTACTACCGTCGGGGGTGCTATTCACGAAGCTGAAGCTAGCAAAGACTTTACCAAGGTAACAGAAGAAGAAGGTGCGAGTAAGGAAGCGATTGCCACCAAGCAGGTATCCATCAGCTTCCGTACAGGGGAATATCAATTGGATGAAAATGCCAAATACATCATCGATCGCGAATTCGTGGATATTGCCAAGGCTTTTGGTAATGCCCGTATCCGTATCGAAGGTAATACGGATAATGTCGGTTCTAGAAGTTCCAATGTAGCCTTGTCTAAGCGACGTGCGCAAGCCGTGGCGGACTACCTGACTAAGGAGCATGACATGTCGCCTAACCGTTTCATCGTAATCGGTAATGGACCTGATAAGCCAGTGGCGGATAATGGCACTTCGGACGGTAAAGCTAAGAACCGTCGTACAGATTTCGAATTGATCCGCGAGTAGGACGGACTACAGATTCAATAGAAAGGGGGGCAAGGTGCGCTAAGGTGTGTCTTGCCCCTTTTTCGTTGGCCGGAACTAGGCTTTCGAGAGGCGTTTCTCCCTGATTGGCATATATTTTGGAGTGCTAATGCAGAAAAATGCAAATAAATCCACGGGAATATTTTCCATGTAAAATAAAATGACTTATATTTGCATTATAATATGGTGATATGGCAAAAATAGATTTAGAAATTAAAGGGAAATTTGAGAACAATAAACATCGATTTATTGCCAATTTGGTTTTCACTTCTAATTGGTTTCGGAATTTAGTGAGTGAGCATTTAAAGCCATATAAAATATCTTTCCAACAACTCAACATTTTAAGAATTCTAAGAGGTGCTGAAGATTGGATAAGCATGAATGATCTTAAAAAATTTATGATTGAAAAATCTCCGAATGCAACCAGGTTAGCCGACAAACTGATAGTTAAAGGATTTATTGAACGAAAAAGAAGTGAGGTAGATAGACGAGTCGTTTATTTAGCCATTACAGATGAAGGAATAGAATTGTTAGAAGCTATCAATAATATTTCAGGTAATTATATGGAATTTATGACTCGAATTACAGAAGAGGAAGCAAAGCAAGTTAGTGACGTTTTAGATAAAATAAGAGGTTGATTTTTTTTGATAAAATATATTCCATGTAAAATATCAACAGGGAATATAAAAGTGCACTAAACCACAAATACTTAGTATGAATATACTTATTACTGGTTCCAATCGTGGAATAGGATTAGAGGCTGCAAAACAATTAGGATCAAGAGGAAATAGAGTTTTCATTACTGCCAGAAGTGAATCTGATAGATCAGAGGCTCTGAAGATATTAAATAAAATAGGCATTAATTGTCGAGGCTTTCTCTTAGACTTATCATCTACAGCATCAATAGATGCCTTTCTCTATTCTTTTGACGAGGACATTGATGTTTTAATAAACAATGCGGGCGTTCACCTAAAAGGTTCTCCTTCAAATATAGAGAAGGCTGTTCTTATGGATTCATTTGGCGTCAATATTATGGGACCTTGGTACCTCACCTCCAACTTAATACCCAAACTAGCAAAAAGTAAAAATCCAAAAATTATTAATGTAACCTCTGGTGCAGGAGCCATCACATCACAGCATCATTCTCCTATCCCATTTTCTGCCTATAGAATTACAAAATTAGCTATTAACGAATACACAAGGATGCTAAGTAAAGAATTGCCGACTTGGAAGATTAATGCGGTATGTCCGGGTTGGGTGCGTACCCGAATGGGAGGGAAAAATGCAAATTCGACCGTTGAAGAAGGGGCAGATACCATCACCTGGCTGGCAGAAGAAAATCAAGAAACGGGTAATTTTTATCGTTTCCGTAATATAATTCCGTGGTAAAATTTGCCTTTGATTTCATTCAAAAGAAAAGAAGCTCACATCAATATTTTGGTTCTCTGACAATTTTTTTAACAAAAATGCATACAAGATGAAAATAGTACAAAAAATTGAAATTGCCTCTCCTGCATCC
>JAHQWA010000538.1 GCA_019634045.1 Saprospiraceae bacterium | reverse complement strand
AGCACTACAGGATCGTTTAGCCGCTGGGGTATATTTGCTTCGTTTGCAAAGCGCCCAGGGGATGATCAATCGCCGGATCATCATTCAGTAAATCTCATAGATGATCGATATAGATCTTTTAGCCAGACAGCAGCAATTAAAGGTCAAGTCCGAAGAAGGGAATCGTTACCTATTTGACCCGATTCGGAAGAAATGGTTAGTGATTCAACCGGAAGAATTGGTGAGACAATTGATCATCTTATATCTGATCGAGGAAAAGCAATACAATAAGAACCGGATCAATATCGAAATGGGATTGCAAGTAAATGAGTTGCAAAAACGTTGCGATATTTTGGTGTATGATCAGAATATGGATCCCTTCCTTTTGGTAGAATGTAAAGCGCCTTCGGTTATGATTAATCAGGCTACTTTTAGGCAGATCGCTAATTATAACTTACCATTGAAAGTTCCGTATTTGTTAGTGACGAATGGAAGGGTAAGTTATTGCTGTCGAATGGATTATGAAGAAGAGTCTTATGAATTCGTGAAGGAAGTGCCAGGCTATTGATCTAAAAAAACATCATATATAGTTGAAAAAAAAGGCCTCAAGTCATTGCGACTTGAGGCCTTTTGTTAATCTGCCTTTGGAACTTACATTTTGACCATGCGATTGGTCTTTTGTCGTCCACGCAATTGTAATCGGTAGTAGTAGCTGCCAGGAGGTAGGTTGCCCGCATCAAACTTCACTTGATGCTCTCCGGCAGGAAGCTGTTTATTTAAAATGACTTTGACCTCAGCTCCTAAACCATTATAGATGGCCAACTTAGCCCATTCGTTTTCCGTTTTGAATTGGATGGTAGTCCAAGATCGGAATGGATTGGGAAAGTTGGATAGCTCGATGGGGAGTTCTGTCTCTAGATCTGGCCCGGTCGAGGTTACACTACAAGATTGGATAATTGGAATATGCTGGAAGTCCTGATGTAGAAGCGTTCTTACGTCCTGTTCCTTGACCTCAAACCAGTCCATCAGAATCGAGCCGTAGATATCTCTGAAGTCATTCTGCATCGGTAATCCTTCACTTTTACCTACATCCAAAGGAATGTCAGGGCTTTCGCCAAAGACTTTAGGATTTACACAGGTACCGAAAACCATCAAGGGGGAGGCGGTACCGTGATCTGTACCAAAGCTATCGTTCGATTTGATTCTTCTTCCGAATTCAGAGAAGGTCATGCCTACCACGCGCTCACCCAAGCCCAAAGCATTGATATCTTGTTGGAATACGTGCATAGCTTCGGAGAGACTTTCCAGTAACTCGGTATGTTCACCGGTAGTAGGATCACCTTCTACCACTTGATTGGCATGGGTGTCAAAACCACCAATATTGACAATGTAAATCTTGGTTTGCAATCCTCCAGATATAAGTAAAGCGACATTTTTCAGCTGCTCGGCAAGTCGATTTCCATCCGGGTACTCCATGATGTTATTTCCTACCTCAGCAACGGCAGTAATACGCTCGCCATATTTATTGGCCTGCTTAATGGTGGTACGCAAGAAGGTGAGTTCATCTCCGTACGGCGTCTCTGGTACCTCCCCAGGCGCACCCTCAGTAAGCGGTGTAAGACTGAAAGGGTCCGTCAAGGTTAGACTGAAGTTAGCTGATTTTCCTTGACAGGTTTCGGAAACGACGTTCCCCATGGTGATCGCAAAGGGATCCGGATATTCCGAGTTTGGATAATCTTCTGGGAATGCCGGGTGTAAGGTGTCTAGGTATCTACCTAGCCAACCATCGCTCCAAACCTCACCGGCTGGAGAACCACTTTTCCAGATATCCATAGATCTAAAGTGAGATCGATTTTGATTAGGGTACCCTGCACTGTGAAGCACACTCAATTGCCCCTCCTGGAATAATTGCTGAACCCCTTCCATGACTGGATGTACCCCAGTATCATCATCTAGTTCCAGAATAGAACTTTCTGGCAGGAGGATATTTGAACGAACCACTGCTAAATTGTCGTATCGGTCTCTCGGAATGATCATGTTCAATCCATCATTCCCTCCATTTAATTGAATAAGCACAAGCACTTTATCACTATCATTATTTACTAGACTGGCCAGGCTAGAAGGCATGGCGGAGAGCTTCATGCCATTGAGTATCATTGGTACACTTGCAGCTGCACCAACGGATCTGATGAAATTTCTTCTTTTCATGATTTTTTTGGATTACCCTGTGTGACAACAGGTTGTTAACAGGATTTTCTAACTCAAATAGTATTCTGCCATGCTCATCATTGCTTGAATAAGATCTTGCAACTTTGATCTTACCGCATCCTTCAGATCTTCATTTTCGGGATCGGCAGCATACTCTCCATATTCAACGGTCCATTCAAAATCCGGTAGGCCAGGGATAAGAATATCCTTTAAGGCCGCCTTCTGGGAATCCGTAATCGCTTGTGGGAACCACACAGCAGCAAAGGTGTCTACGACTACGTTGGGATCTTCGGCATTTTCCACCATTAGGATCACCTCTAAAGGGTCGATACGCGTCTTTTCTCCCTGCGTCGTAAAGCCATTGTTGCTTATCTGATTAGTGTAACCCATCCGCTGCTGCAAAGTGGTGGCATTAATCCAAGTGCGATAGTACTGCGGCTCTTGATAATAAGCCTTCCAGCCGGCAACTTCCGGTGGGTTGATGTAATTCATTTCCATCAGGCTAATAGAATTGAAAAACTTCAACATGATGGCATAGTACAGGTTGGTGTTATCCTTGGGTAAGCTGACCTGCATCTGCTTGATTGGAGATAAGGCAAAGTCCACTGGATTCTTGATCATTGGACCCACACTCAAAATATCAAAGAAATGTTCACTCTTCAGCAGTGCCTCCAGCGCAGGCTTGATTTCATAACCATTTTCGATTAGCATGTCCGCCATAGGCTCGATTACGTTCACCTCGGCATTGTCATCGATTTTATAGTAGATAAACCAGCGATAGAGCTTTCTACTAATATAGCGTGCGACCTCTTTCTGCTGAAAGATGATATCTACTAAAGCGCTGTATTCCGTCTCGCCTTGATTGGAAACCACCTTATTGTCAAAACGATGGGAAAGTATTTTGGTGGTGATATCGTGCCGACTATTGGTATAGTAAGGCTCAATGGCGATTTCGGGATTTTTGGTATTAAAACCACGGTCTCTCCATCCCGTTAATACCCTGGCGATTTCTAATACGTCTAATTCGGTGAAATTCGTATAGTCATCTGGTCCGGCTAATGGCCCTTTACCAATCGTAAATAATTCTAAGAGCTCGCGTGCATAATTCTCATTGGGAGCACTCTCTGTGTTTTGGTTGCCATTAAGGAAACGCAGCATAGCAGGCTCAATCGTCATATTCTTGACCAACTCCTGAAAGTTGCCCCAGGCACTACTACGGATCAAGTTCAAGTAACGATAAATGTATCGAGGATCATTTACATTGTTGACGGCGAAGTGATTGTGCCAAAAGAGTGTTAGCTTCTCGCGAATCGAGATCCCTTCGTCCACAATATTCATCATGATCCAGGCTCGTAGACTTCTCCAACGGGAAGGCTTGACATTCTTATTGTCGTTGTAGGGAGAGTTGACCCAGGTTTGACCGATCGCCACATAAGGATCTTGATCTTCGTCGTAGTTGATCGGCGGAGCAGGAAGATCAATATCAGCAAAGAGTTGTTCTACCGTAGCATCTAGGCCATTGGCTACGGTCTCTTTGATCTGTTCAATAGTTGGTCCGAAAGTCGCTCTGCGAAGAAGGTGTGCAGCTTGTTCAAAGGTCCATTCTCCTGCGTAGGGTTCAAGACCTGTGTTCAGCGTCGTTACCGTTGCATTTGCTTTTGCCAAAGGGCTGGCGGTCGGCTGAGAATCTTCATTCTCCCGACCAAGCATGGTAGCTAAGGTAGCTCGTCTATCCATGTCAATGGGTTTTTGGTTATTAGCAATATTATGTAATGGTTAGATGGGGCTAACCGTTAGACTCAAAGTTACTTCAGGGGTTTAATGTAAAAGGTAAGTAAAGTATGCGAATGTGGGGTCTAAAGTAGGCGGTTGGGTAGATTAAAGATATAAAAAAAACGCTGCGAGGTCTTTTATATTTTATTAAATGGAAATTTGTAGCAAAATTTATTAGGAATCGTATAGTTAAACAACTTGTTTCCTGCATCTTCTAATAGGAGAGCAGCCCAAACCCTTAAATTTCATATGGACATATACTATAATTTTTCCGCGAGAAATATAAATTGCGGCCAATTTAGTATGAAACCTAAAAGCAATGATCAAAGCCTGTATCTTTGATTTGGACGGTGTCATTGTAGATACTGCCAAATACCACTTTATTGCCTGGCGACAATTGGCCAACAAGCTAGGCTTCGACTTTACCAAGGAGTATAATGAAAAACTCAAAGGCATTAGTCGAATGGATTCCCTCAATTTGATCCTGTCGTGGGGGGATGTTCAGAAATCAGATGAAGAAAAAGTAGCTTTAGCCACGGAGAAGAACGAAGTTTACCGTTCCTACATCTTGCAAATGGACAAAAGCGAGATCTTGCCTGGCGTTTTACCTTTTCTAAATGATCTTCGAGCCCAAGGCATCAAGATGGCCATTGGTTCTGCGAGCAAAAACGCCCCGACGATTATTCAGCAGCTAGACCTAGCTGAATATTTTCCCGTGATTATCGATGGTTCCAAGGTGGAGCGAAGTAAGCCCGATCCTGAAGTATTCCTTAAGGCCGCGGCGGAATTACAGGTTCAGCCTAGTGAAAGCATAGTATTTGAAGATGCCGAGGCAGGTATTGAAGCCGCTATTGCGGGTGGATTCTACCCAGTTGGAGTAGGAGATCCAAGTGTTTTAGATCAAGCTTCAGTCGTAATTGATGGCTTTGTCGGGCTAGAGTTAGAGGGGCTAAGCGCGAGACTGTTAGCGGCAACGAAGTAGGTTATTTTGTGAAGTTCTAACAAAAAGAAGCATGAAGAATTATTTGATCCACGATGAGTGGAAGATTATAGAGGATAGCTTTCATCCTGAGTTTAACAAGATCAGTGAAAGTGTTTTTAGTATTGGGAATGGCCGAATGGGCCAACGCGCAAACTTTGAAGAGGACTTCAGCGGAGAAACCCTGCAAGGGAGTTATGTGGCAGGAGTGTATTACCCGGATAAAACGAAGGTGGGGTGGTGGAAGATTGGCTATCCGGAATACTTTGCCAAAGTGCTCAACGCAGCTAATTGGATTGGGATACAAGTATCCTTTGATGGAGAAAATCTCGATCTAGCACAATGTGAGATAGAATCTTTTCAGCGGGTGTTGGATATGAAAAGAGGGGTCTTGGAACGTGAGATGGTAGTGAAGCTAGCTAGTGGACGCAGAGTAGCGATTTCATCTTGCCGTTTTTGCAGTCTTGCCAATGACGAAATTGGAGCGATTAAATACCAAGTTACGCCCTTGGATTTTGATGGGCCTATTACCCTTAAACCCTATTTGGATGCAGATGTGAAGAATGAGGATGCAAATTATGGGGAAAAATTCTGGGAAGGCATCCACGAGGAAGTAGAGAGACGATCAGGATATGTGATCGCTGAGACAAAGAAGACGGTTTTTCAGGTGTGTACAGGTATGAAGTTTGAAATACTCAAAGCCGGGAAGGTGTTAGAATTTGATTCCTACCGATATAAGGAAGATAAGAAGGTTGCCTGTGCGGTGGATCTCGAGATAGGAGAGGGGGAGACCATTACCCTCCTGAAGTATGCGGCCAATATCTCCTCGATGAACGTGGAGAAAGAGGGACTTCTGACGCATTGCCAACAAGCCGTAGAAGGGGCCTTTGAACTAGGGTTTGACGCGCTATTGGCGGCGCATGCCAAGACCTGGGCAGATAAATGGGAAGAGGCGGATATTCAAATTGAAGGGGATGTCGCGGCACAACAAGGGATCCGGTTTAACATCTTTCAGCTATACCAGACCTATACCGGAGAGGATGAGCGATTGAATATCGGGCCGAAGGGTTTCACTGGGGAGAAATATGGAGGTAGTACCTACTGGGATACGGAAGCGTATTGCTTGCCCTTCTATCTATCGACAGCTCCGCCTAAAGTAGCCAAAAACCTTCTGGTGTACCGATATAAACAGCTTGGTAAAGCCATCGAAAATGCGGAGAAACTAGGGTTTAAAGATGGTGCTGCTCTCTACCCAATGGTTACCATGACGGGAGAAGAATGTCACAACGAATGGGAAATCACCTTCGAGGAAATCCATCGAAACGGTGCCATTGCCTATGCTATATTTGACTACATAAGGTATACCGGGGATCAGGATTATCTGGTAGAATATGGCTTGGAGGTTTTGATAGCGATTGCTAGGTTCTGGGCACAACGAGTGCACTTTTCAGCAAGAAAACAGCAGTATGTAATGCATGGGGTGACTGGCCCTAATGAATATGAGAACAATGTCAATAACAATTGGTATACCAACTATATCGCAAAATGGTGCTTGGAGTATGCCATGGAAGCCATGAATTTTGTCAAGGAGAAAGATCCCGCTGCTCTGGAAGCTATGGCAGAGCGAATTAAATTCTATGAATACACGGAAACCGGGCAATGGAAAAAGATCGCGGCAGGGATGTATCTCGGTACTGATGAAGCATTAGGGATTTTTGTCCAACATGAGGGCTTTCTAGACAAGGATTTGCAGAAGGTAGAGGACTTGGATCCGGCCGTTCGTCCGATTAATCAACATTGGTCTTGGGATCGAATATTGAGGTCGGTATTTATTAAACAAGCGGATGTGTTACAAGGCCTGTATTTCTTTGAAGATCAGTTTAATATGGAAACGATTCGTCGAAACTTTGATTTCTATGAGCCTCGGACCGTACACGAATCTTCCTTGTCTCCTTGTGTTCATGTAATTCTGGCAGCGGCCTTGGGTCGAGAAGAAAAAGCTTACGAGATGTACCTACGCACCTCGAGGCTCGACCTTGATGATTACAATAATGATACCGAGGATGGTTGTCATATCACCAGCATGGCTGGCACTTGGATGTCGGTCGTTAAAGGATTTGGTGGATTGAGGGTTAGAGATGGAGAATTGCATTTGCGGCCCTTTATCCCAAGTCAGTGGAAGGCCTATTCCTTCAAGGTGCAATTCCGAGGAGCGGTATTGAAGGTGAAAGTAAGTCATGCTACCGTTGACATTGAAAATCTTTCGGCTGAGCCTATGCCCGTGACCTTGTTTGATCAGTCCGTTAATATTGATGGCAAGTCATCATTGAGTGAGGCAATGGTCAGCTAGAGAAAATTGTTAAGAATTTCTGAACGAGGGCAATGGGGCTTGTAAATCTGCGGGTCTTGTGTATGTTTGTAATTCAGTTGGTATAGGCAGCCCCCGAAAGCCTAGTATTGATGGCGGGGATACGGGCCGGCATGTACCGACAAGGGCATGGTTTTACATTGTAAATGGTTCTCCGACAATTTTGTGGTCAGAGAAGGTGAAAATTTAGTTCTCATGTACAGAATTTTAAGTCTTTTGGTATTCGGTGTTCTGCTCTTTTCCTGCAATGGCGGTCAAGGCGGCAGCTTAGGTGGCGGCTCCAAAGGTGGCGGTACCTATACAGCTCCCATTCCCCCCGATCCCAATTTTCGGGAAACAAGTTTACTAGCGCGAGACTATTGGGTATTCGAATTTTATGTGGTACCCAATGATCGGGAGGCAAGTAAGGCAGGTAAAGGACGATGGTACAAATTCAAACCAGATGGTAGTTTTGAAAGTGGACATTGGAATCAAGTCATGGGATCTGGCTCCTGGGGAATTGGCAGAAGGAATGAAGGAACGGTCCTACATATCGACTCCAGTGTAGATGCTGAGGATAGCGAATTTATCGTCCAAGCTAACGCTTCGGGGGATGAAATGTCTTGGGTCGGAACCTCGACCTACGAGCAGAGTGGCCTCATGCTGAAGGCGATTCATCTTTTGACACAACCCACCAAAGAACAGTTCGGCCTAGAGTAATAGATAATTTACTCTAGGGGTATATAGGCTGAGATTTTGTAGTAGTCCTTTGCGTAAGCAGATTCGTCAACCCGATTCGAACCTGTGGAGAATCGCAAGGAGTATTTACCGTGTACAGTGAACTTTACATATGCTCCAAACCAAGTATAGAGCGGCCCTGTAGCGGCATCAAAGCCCGAGCCAGTTAGATCAAAGCTTTCGTAATGAAGCCCTAAGGAGATATTCTCATTGATGATGACTCCAGGGTAGGCCCAGTACAGGATGTAATTACTGTAGTTCAGTTCACTTCTTTGCATCGAGCGGTAGTAGGAGAAAAAAGCTTCCATTTCCAATCTTTTTCCAAAGTAGAATCCCGTTAGACTAGGCACTATTCCATCCCCTGCAACCCCTTCTGGTTGACCAGAAAGTAATCTGCCGTGTGTAAATCCGATACTGGGTTGTAACAATATTTGATCCTTCCAAAGAGAAAGACCTAGACCAATGCCCATTTCTGTCCATAGATCTGTGCCGGCTTCAACCGTCCCGTATTGTGGGTTGGTCCAGAAAATAGAATAGAAGGTAAGACTGGTGTTTTTATTGAGACCAAAGCTGCCATAAATGGCTGGGTAAAAGCCAAAAGCATTGTCCTGATTAATGGCCAAGGCAAAGGTGGAAGGAGCCTTCTCTTTTTCCTTTTCGACTTCAGTTTGCGCAAAAAGCAAAAAAGGTGTCAGCCATAGCAGACAAATCAATTGCGATCTAGTTTTCATCTTGAACTTGGTTTGTTGGACAGATTGTAAATACTGATTATGTTATTGTTAGTTTGTTTATTTCTGTAACTGTTCTAGGGCCTCAGCGGCTGTCTGCACGGGGAAGCGACATACTTTGTTCTGGCAAACGTAGATATAGGTTTCTCCTTCCACCAATTTGTCCTTGAGCAGTTCCAGGGAACCTTCGACCGTCCCACCTAGAAAGAGGCTGTTAGGAAGGTAGGCTGCCATGAGTTCTTGACTAAGTGCTTGGGCATTAGGGCCGACTACAGCCACTTCGTATGGCGGCGCGGCTAGGCTTTGATAGAGTTGTAACCAATTGGAGTAGAAACTAGGCTGCTGACTTTCTTCAACCGTGTTTACCAGATTGGCCATCATCTGCCGGGCTAGATCTTGATAGCCTTCCTCGTATAAATAGGTGCCCAGACTAAATAAGGCTCGTGCCATAGAAGAATTAGAGCTAGGAATCGCACCATCTCCCAATTCCTTTTTCCGTGCGATTAGCGGCGGATCTAGGTCAGAGGTGTAATTGAATAAGTAGGTGCTGGTATCCAGGAAGTGTTCCATGGCGTAATCCGCTAGTCCTTTCGATCGCTCTAACCAAGCTTCGTCAAAGGTCACTTCATATAAGGCCATGAAGGCCTGTATGGATAAAGCATAATCATCCAGGAAAGCATTGATACTAGACTTACCATCTTTAAAGTTCCGATTTAGTCGAAAATCTGCTTGCATCATATTTTCTATTAGGAACTGCCCGTTTTCTAAGGCCATATCCAAATAGGCTGGCTCACGCAGTGCTTTGAAAGCGTCGACATATCCCCGTAGCATCAGGGCATTCCACCCGGTCAGAACTTTATCATCTAAGCCAGGGCGAACCCGCCCGTCACGCGCCTCTAGTAATTTCGCCTTTATCTTGCCAAAGGCCTCTTTTAGGTTCGATTCCTCTTGATCAACACTTGCCGCAAATTCTTGCAAGCTCTTTTCGTGATAGATGATATTTTTGTGTTCCCAATTTCCTCTTTCTCGGATTTGGTAAAAATCACAAAACCATTCGCTCATTTGTGCATCGCTGATAAGAGCGTCTATCTCAGCTTTAGTCCAGACGTAAAATTTACCCTCTACGCCTTCACTATCGGCATCTAAGGAGGAATAAAAACCACCAGAAGCATCGGTCAATTCTCGTTCAATGAAGCTCAAAGTCTCTTCTAAAATCTCTTTATAACGCGGCTTTTGTTGTACCTGATAAGCCTTGGCGTATAGACTAACCAATTGGCTATTGTCGTACAGCATTTTTTCGAAATGAGGAACTTTCCAATTAGCATCGGTGGAATATCGTGCAAATCCTCCACCTACGTGATCGTAAATCCCCCCTTTGGCCATATTGTCGAGGGTAACTTCTACCGCTTCCCAATATTTAGCTTCACCAGTTCTGAAATACTGTTCCAGCAAATACTCATAATTGCTTGGCTTGGGGAATTTAGGCGCGCCGGATTGCCCTCCTCTTTTGAAGTCTATACTCTTTACAAAGTCTTTATTGATCTTCACTAGATCCTCCACTTTGAAAGCTTTGTTCTTGTCTCCCACCGGCACATCATCGATTCCTTGCAAGCCATCTGTAATCGTAGCTGCATATTCCTGCAGTTTATCTCGGTCCTCTTTATACAGCTTTACAAAGTATTCCAGAATTTCGATCCAGTTCTTTTTAGGAAAGTAGGTGCCAGCCCAGACTGGACGTCCATCAGGCAGGGCAAAAGCATTCAAAGGCCAACCACAGTTTTTGCCGGTAGACATTTGACAGGCGGTGATGTAGATATCATCGACGTCCGGCCGTTCTTCTCGGTCGACTTTAATGGGAATGAAATTTTCATTCATGATCTGAGCCACCAAGGTGTCTTCGAAGGATTCATGTTCCATAACGTGGCACCAATGACAGGCAGCATATCCGACACTGATGAGCAGCATCTTATTCTCATCCTTAGCTTTCTGCAAACTCTTTTCGTTCCAGGGGTGCCAATTGACTGGATTGTGCGCGTGCTGTAGGAGGTAGGGACTACTTTCGTTGATCAACTCATTGGTATAGGCGTGATCTGAGGAGGAGGCATCCTGCGCTTTGCAGCCGAAGAACATCAAAAGTCCGGCTACGTAGAGGGGAAGGATGACAGAAAGTGAAGGGCGACGATATTTCATGTTTTAGTTTTTGTCGATAAAGTCTTGGTGATTCGGATTTTGAGAGAAATAGGTGCGGTAGTCTCCGGAACTAATTTCTGGGAAGGCAGCGACGGACTGTTGAAAAACATAGGTCCAACAATCTTGTATTTGATCAAACATAGTGATTGGCAACAAACTCCGTTTGTATTCATTGTGTGCAGGCTGCGCAGGGTCTATCATCTCATAGTAGTCCAATACTGGCAATAACAAGTCCGGGCGGTGCATGCGATAAACTTCTCCTCGGACGCTTTTATCACCCTCTGCTTCATAGACTAATCCTGGATAAGAGCCTAAATCGTACAATTTCCCGTTAATCCACCCTTCCCCTACAAATTCACTCCTACTTCTCAGTACCTGGGTGATTTCGGATGTGAAGTCTTGCATCAGCGTGCCGTAGACAAACAAAAGATCCTCCACTAGGATAAGATTTTACCGATAATTTCTTTCATGAACCTTGCGGCAACCATAGCCGTCATTCCATTGAGATCCCGAGTAGGATTGTACTCAACAATATCTGCTCCGATGATTGGCACTTCAATTTGATGAATAATGCTAATTACATCCCTCGGAGACATGCCACCGGGTTCATAATGAGAGATGCCAGGAGCAAAGGCTGGGTCCAGTACATCAAGATCCAAGCTTACATAAAGTGGACCACTAAGCGGAATTTCCTGCCCAACTTTCCAGTCTTTCATCTCAATGATCTCTACTCCAAAACGTTTAGCCTGCTCTCTTTGATGCTTGCTTAAGGTCCGGTTGCCCACTTGTACCAGCCTATCTACTAGCCCATCTTCCATGATCCGAGCAAATGGACAGGCATGGGAATAAGGGTTTCCTTCGAAATCCTGATATAGATCGCCATGTGCATCAAGTTGGAGGATGCAGAGCTTATCATATTTTTTAGCCTGCGCCTTCATAATGGGGTAGGTGATGGAATGATCCCCACCCAATGAAAAGGTCCGACCTCCAGCTTGCAAAACTTGAGCAATCCCTTTCTCGATGTCGAAGTAGTCAGAAATCGGTAGATTTCCGAGAAAAGAAATCGCCATATCATCTTCTAGCTGATACCCTAGTTCTGTATAGTAATTGCTGGATGGTGAGTGATAGGCTTCAACGATAAGATCTGGTGCTTGTGCACAACCTGGTAAATAAGAAGATTGCGCATCATATGGAACGCCTAGGACGACTAAACTACCTGGGCTAATTTTTTGTAGTTGTTCGGTAAAACTATCCGTCATTGACTGTTTGGAGGTTTTGTTGAATATCTTTCAGGCGTTGATCAATAGAATCCCACTGTTCTGACAAAGCTTCAATGGTTTTTTCTTCCTGACCGAGCAGTTCATCAAACTCATGGAAATTCAGATCGATCTTATCCTTTAAACGACTGATATAGGTTCTTAGTTTTTCAGTTACGTCTTCAGAGATCCGGTCTCTGCCTTTATTGATCTCATTGCGGAACCCCTCCAGGATCTTTCTCTTTTGAACACTTGTGGAGACTCCGGCGAAGAGAAGTCCAATAGTTGTTAGAATCCCTCCCGTGATATCAAACACGATCCCATTGGTTACCGTCATCAAAATCACGCCAATAGCTGCGACTCCACTACCCGTTGCTAGATTAGGAGAAATGGCCTTTTTATCTGGAAATAGGCTTTCATCTGTGAAATTTTCGGTCTTGCTAATGAAGTCGTGAAAAGTATCTTGTAAGTCTCTCAGAATGTTGCTACGCTTTTCTGCGATATCACTAAATAGATCGTGATCGTTCTTTAGGATCGTTTCGCTATTGCGAATTTTCAGATCAATGATCTTCGCCATTTGCTGAACATTATCAGACAGGTCCACTACACTTTCGTGCAATTTAGATTCTAGCTCTTGATTAAGACTAGTTTCAAGATCTTTAGCCAAATTTTCCAACCAATCCTTGACCGATTGCTTCCGATTAAAGATGGAAGTGAAGCTCCGTCTCAGAAGACCTAAGAAGGAAAGACCGCTTCTTAATTCTTGTTCTTTTTTGCTAGTAATCCGATCATAAGCAGCGATTAGGTTTTCTACCAGCACATTGACTTGCTTGTGGGATTTCCCCTCCTGGGAGGATAGCGTTTCAGAAATATCTTCTCGGAAGGCGGTATCGGATTCCCATTGCTGCTTGCGGAGGTCCAAACCCTTGCGGATTCTACTGTTTATATTTTGTAAGGTATCTATGCTGTTTAATAGCTTTAAGACTGGTGCTTTACCCCCGGTGATATTTTCGCGAATAAAGCTTCTGACCGCATCAAACCCACTTTCAGCTTGATCCTCTTCCTCTTGCAAAGCTGAAACGGCAAAGACGAGTGGATCTTCAATTCCCTTTTTCGTAGCATGATCTACCACTCCTTGAATATTAACCTTTAAATCTTCTGGCTTCATCAAGTCCTTCTGCTGTAGAATAAAGATGATCTTACGCCGCCATTCTGCATTGATGTAGTCGAAAAACTCCCAGGCGGATTGACGGTACGGATTCTTGGCTTCGAAGACAAATACGATTAAGTCAGAAGAAGGGATGAAGCGTTCCGTGATCTCCTGATGGTGCTCAACAATGGTATTTGTCCCCGGTGTATCGACTATGGCTATTTCTCGTAGTATTTCTACGGGTAAGAAGATTTGTTTTAGATAGGGGTTTATGCTGACTATTTCTTCCTTCTCTCCGTAGAGAATTTGTTGAATAGTATCCGTCATAGGTTGCGGAGCCACCTTCGTGATTTCTCGCCCTGTATCTAGCAACGCATTAATAAAGCTCGACTTCCCCGCCTTGACTTCACCTACGATCACAAACATAAAAGGTTCATGAATGCGATTGCGCAACTCACTTAGCGTCTCGGTCAATTCGGTGTGGCCTATTTGTATGGTAAGGCCATGCAAATCTTTTGCAATTTCATCCAGCTGGGCCCGTTGGGGTTTCAGCTGCTGATTTAATAGTTGGTTCACCAGCTTATCTTTGATTATGATAATACAAGTAGAATAGAGCTCAACTAATCTCCTGATTTAAATGACTCCTCAAGGTACAAAACAGCCTGTGGCCCAGTACAGAAGAGTAGGTCCAAGATACTTAAATTGGGTAAGAATCCATGTCTTTCTTCGAAAAGCTGGGGATAAGGAACAGCCTGGAAATTATGATCAACTTGCTGACGGTGAGATTTAGGATGAATGTGCCCACGAAGATCGTAGATCTCATCAGTAACGGCTTTGCTAAAACCTTCACTTAATCTGACTTCCACCTGTAGCTGTAGTAAATCTACTAGCAATTGCAGCAGGGATTTGTTCCAATCAAATAAGAATTTTGGCCGTTGCTGGAATAGATCGGCTATCTCATCTTGATAGTAGGGAAAATACGGTGCGTTGCCGTAGGCAGATTTAATGCTTTGCCAGTGCTGATTGATCCATGGCTCGTCATAAGAAATCTCGGTCTGCCGAATAGACAACTGTTCGTTTTTTCCTTTGCGTAGCGGGATGGAAAGCCTCATCAGACCGTTGGCGCCAGCGATATGACAGCGATTTCGATAACTGCCTTTTTGGTAGTTTTCATACGCTTCCAGGATCAGTACAGGACACTGGACCAACTTGCTGAAATACTGCACATTAGGCAAATAATGGGCTTCCACCAATACCCCCTTAGATTTCTTTATGCTGTTCATTCCACAACCTCCTTCTTGTCTTGAGCGGCCTTCCGATCAATCTCTATATCGTCAAACCACGCATCCACCTTTACGGGATTCCACACGTATATCCCCACTTTGTCAAAGCCTGGTTCTGTAGGAATCTGTACTTTCAATTCTAACTGTTGCCAGCCGTCTTTCTCCTGAATGACATTGGTCTTTTCAAAAATATAATAATTCTCTCCTTCGTAGTTGGATATTACCAATCCTGAGCTTCTCGTCCCATCCCAACGCCAAACCCGAACGGTAATTTGATCTCCCGCTCGTATATCTTTCAAGACGGTCGAAAAACCATATTCTTTCCCTTCCGTCAAGGCCATAGAGTACTGTCCGCTGTGCGCTTTTTCTTCCGATTGAGCCAGCTCGTGATGGAATTTGATCTGAGGTAAATTGGACGTAAAGTAGTAGGGATCCGGCGATACCGTTTCTGCTCCGCAAGTGATCGGATAGTTTTCGTAAACGGTCATACCATCCACCATATGCCAGAGGATAAAGAGGGTATCTCGATGGAAGGGCCAAACTGCCGGAACAGGATGAGTTTCTCTCACTTCAAAATCCTTGATTCGTCCCGAGGAAGCCACGTAATCATCTTCCATGACAAACCACCAGCTTTTGCCATGCTTATCTTCTTTATTGAAGGGGCCAGTCTCCAGCCAGGCATTGAATTCAAAACCCCCGTCGATATGGGTGGGAGCAATCCCTTTCTCCTCCATCAATTGCGTAAGTGCATCCCATCGTGTTCGATTCCAAGACAAATAATGATGTGTGCCAATTAGACTGAAGACGGCATAGACCGCCAGTACACCATATCCAATTTTTTTAGAGGTAGCAGAAAGCTTGGTCGTGACAGGCAAGATGAGCAAAAGCGCAAAAGCTAAAAGGGGGAGTGTATAGCGATCAAAGAAATAAGGACTAATACTTAAGAAGCCCACATAGATCAAGACGACCATTAAAATTCCTAGTCGTATCAAGCGATGCGCTTGAGCAGGGCCTGGGTAAAAGCTGGCTTTCAAAGATCTAATGTTCCACGGGAATTTGAATACATACAAAACTGTAGCAAGAATGGCAGGATATCTGAGCCCTTTCCAAATTGCTTCTGGTAACTGAGGGGTAATATTATCTCCCCAATACGTATCTTTCAGCAGCTTCGGGCCTAGACCGAAGTTATAGAAGATATTGCCGATCGGAAAGAATACACTGCCTAGATATAAAACGACCAACAGACCTGCTCCGATCACACCTTTGATCAGCCACGAGCGCCGAGTCCCAGAAATGCTGGGTTTGATGGAAGCAAGCAGGAAAGGAAGTAGGAAAAAGCCTACGTATAGCAAGACTGAAACAGAGCGGTAGAAGTAGTAGCTCAGGCTGTTGTCAAAGATTCCGGCTATTAAGTCACCAACCCCTCTGACGGCCTGCGGATTTGAAGTGCCGACTTCTAGCCATCTCATATATAGCAAGTAGGCGGCTAGGGTGGCGAGAAATGGAATCGTTTGTTTGAGGATATTCCCAAGCGTTCGCTTGGTTTGGATCCAACCTAGTATCATAAAGACAAAAGGGATCAGCAGGCCGGATTGCCGGATTAAGGTAGTAATGATGCAAAAAAGTGTGCCAAGTATCCAGTGGAGCAAGTTTGGTCGTTCTATGTTTTTAGAGAGAAACCAAAAGGCTAGCAGACAAGCGCACAGAAAGTGCACATTATTCATGAAAGTGAAAGACAGAGAAAAGTACAGTGGATTGAAAAAGAGAATAAGGCCTGCCAAGCCCGCTACTTCTTTGTTCTGAGTAATTTGACGAGCGATTCCATAAAACGCGATCACCCCGATAAAACTACTGACTAGCGTGGATATCCGAAGAACGGTAAGGGACAATCCAAAAATCTTGCAGAACAAGGCTCCCCAATACAGCTGCGCTACCAAGGTGATGGCTGGCCAGTCCCCTAAAATGAGTTCTCCCTTTTCTATCAAATTGTAAACGGCTCTAGCAAATGCCCAATCGTCATTTAATGGAAATTCGCCAATGGGATTGACCATTACGATGGATATCATCCAGAGCAAAGCTAATAAAGCTGGAAAAGAGATCCTTTTGATCAATGCCATGCGGTCTCCATTTTGATTCATACAATTCGCCATTCAATTCCAGGGCAAATATAAAATTTGTTCACTAAGTTTGACGCTGTGAACCAGTATCTACAACAACGCACCTTGTTTGCCCCGCTCATCTTCAAGAAGCCTTCCTTGAATTTGGGGATGATTGTGGTGATTCCAGCTTATGATGAGCCTTTCTTATTGCTCAGCCTAATGAATTTGTCAAGGTGTACTTTGCCTTTGTGTGATGTGGAGGTAATTGTTGTCATCAACAATAGTGAGCAATCATCTCAGGCCATTAAAGATCGGAATCAGGAGACTTACCTACAGGCCTTACAATGGGTGAAGAAGAACAACAAACACCGAATCAAATTTCATATCCTTTATGTACCGGATCTTCCCTCGAAAAGTGCTGGCGTGGGCTTGGCCCGGAAGATAGGTATGGATGAGGCCTGCTGGCGATTCATGAAAATTAGAAACAAGAAAGGGGTCATCGTATGTTTTGATGCAGACAGCCGCTGCGAGTCCAATTACCTCCTGGCTCTAGAGGAGCATTTCAAAAGCTATCCCAGGACGCCAGCCTGTAATATCTATTTTGAGCATCCCTTGCATGGAGTAGAACATGAAGATGAGGTCTATGAAGCGATCGTTCCTTATGAATTACATCTTCGCTATTATATTCAGGCTCAGCGGTTAGCAGGCTTTCCGCACGCATATCACACGGTGGGATCCAGTATGGCAGTACGGGTGATGGCTTATCAGCAACAAGGTGGTATGAATAAGCGAAAGGCAGGGGAGGATTTTTATTTTTTGCATAAGTTTATTTCCCTGGGGCAATTTAGTGAGTGTTTATCTACGAAGGTCATCCCATCTCCAAGACCCTCACATCGGGTCCCATTCGGTACAGGACGTGCAGTCAACGAAATTGTGGCGGCAAGTGGAACGTATGAGACGTATCACTTATCCTCCTTCTTTGATTTGAAGCAATTATTTGATGAAGTGCCGGCTCTTTATAAAGCGGAGCCTGATCAGTATGAAGGCATCGTGGCGCAATTGCCAGCTAGTATTCAGGAATTTCTATCTCAGCAGGACTATGTTGCTAAATGGCAGGAAATACGAGCGCATACTGCCTCAAGGAAAGCTTTTGTCTCTAGATTCTATAAATGGTTTAACGCATTTATGCTCATGAAGTACGTGCACTTTGCACGAGATCATTACTATTCAAATGTTCCGGTAGGAGAGGCAGCGGCGAGTCTGCTAAGCCATCTTCACGCCTGTAGCTTCGATAACACACAACTCTCCGTCCTATTGAATCATTACCGAGCTTTAGATCAAGAACCTATTGCTAAGAATCGGCTCTCTGGAAAGCGGCGGGTAAAGTAAGCAGTAGGATCTTCATGTCTAGCCAAAAATTATACTGCTTGGCATAGGCAATGTCTAACTGCTTCCGTTCGTCTTCGGTTTCTGCAGAATTCTTTCCTTTGCTCACTTGCCACAGTCCTGTGATACCAGCCGGAGCCGAGAAACGCTCAATCCATTCGTCAGACGTAAGCCTTTCAGCCTCATATAAAGGCAGCGGCCGGTTTCCGACCAAGGACATGTCTCCCTTTAACACATTGATTAGTTGCGGCATTTCGTCAATGCTGGTGGCACGAATAATCTTACCAATCCGCGTGATGCGGGGATCGTTTTTGATTTTGAAGAAAGTTTGCCCATTGGTGGCTTCCCTTTCATGGTAAAATTTTTGTTCATCTACCGGACCGTGATCCATCATCAGTAGTGTTCCTGCTCCAACGGCTTCTTGACCAATTTTGGCGTCTACAGCCGCCGCGGAGAAGTAATGATTCTGATCTTTGAGGTCCACCAGTTTTAGGTCAGCATCAGTACGCATCGACCTAAATTTGAAGAAATCAAAAACCCGGAAGCCTTGCCCGGCTCTTTTGGATACGTAGAATATTGGTCCACGCGATTCCAACTTGATTAGGACTCCCACAATGACTAAGATGGGGGTGCTCAATAAGATTAAGAAACTGGCTCCGATGATGTCAAAAGTGCGTTTCCACAAAGGAAGCTTGAAATTCATTTCGGTAATGGCTTGAGCAGCAAGATCTGGTCCTTTGGCTGCCTCCATATTTGGATGGTTATCAGAGAGAAGTTGTTGAATTCTTTTTTCCAAACCTCCCAGCATGCTGGGGAAGATATAGTAATCTTTGATTCGGAATTTTTTCGACAGCTGAAGGAGTTGTAGCGAAGGATATGAAGAAATGATAATAAAGGGGATTTGAGCAAACTGAGGGGTTTTCAATAGAAGATACCTCAATTGCATAAAATCATCCCGAGTGTCATGTGATAGTTCAAATAAGATAAGATCTGGTAGCCCGCCAGTAGTTTGAATGTATTCATAAAAAGCACTTCCCAGTCGAAAGAAAGAAAAACTAGCGTTAACTGCTAATCCCTCCTCTTTGATTTGGAAAGGATCCTTGCCAATACAGGCGATGTTTTTCATGTTTAAACTTTACTCAATCCCAAATGATATTTGATTCTAATGGCTAGTTCTTGGGGATTGAACGGCTTGATGATGTAATCAGCAGCTCCTGATTCTAAACATTTGATCCGTTCTTTGCTATTGTCGATACTGGAAAGGATAATGACCGGTATATCATGAAATAAAACGGAATACTTGAGATGGTTTAGAAACTCATAGCCAGACATTCCTGGCATTTTAAGGTCTAAGACAATCAAGGAGGGAAAATTTCCTTGATCTAACCAAGCCCATGCTTTTTCTGCCGTTTCTGCTACTTCCACAACATAGTGTTGCCCAAAGAAATTGGATAGGAAGACTCTCATCATTTCACTATCGTCAATAAATAATAATTTCTGTTGCATCCTTATCGGCTTTGCCCCAAAAATAGTATTCGCACGGCCAATGTATTAGGAAATTAGTTAGATGTGACGCTTCTCAGGATAGTTGGTTAATATTAGGAGTTGAATGGTAATTCTATGCTCATTTTGCTCGTCCCCCGTATCTGGTCAACTAACCCGATTTGGCAACCGAATATCGAAAAAGGAATTCCTGCTCTATCTATTACACTTACTTTGGTGAGGTGTAATTATAATTCCATGAGGAAACTGCAAAATATACCTTCAAGACTGTCCAGAATTACGAGCTCGGGGCGCTTCATCCCCGAAGTGGACGGTTTCCGCTTTGTAGCAATTCTTCCCGTGGTAATTCAACACATCAGCGAACGTGTACAAAGATATTCCGAGGTGCAATGGGCGCAACCCATTAAACAGGATTCGGTGGCTTTTCTTGCAAGTAGAGGCACGATTGGCGTTTATATCTTTTTCGCCATTAGTGGTTTCATTCTTTCACTGCCCTTCGCTAAATACTGGCTGAAGGGGGGAAAGAAAGTAGCACTCAAACCCTACTTCTGGCGCCGAGTTACAAGATTAGAGCCGCCTTATATCATTTGGATGACGGTCTTTTTCTTCGTACTGCTGATTCAGGGATCTTTAGGGTTTGGAGAACTCTTTGCGCATTACGGTGCTTCGATTTTCTACCTACATAATTTTATATACGGAGATTACTCTATTATCAATCCCGTAGCCTGGTCCTTGGAAATTGAAATTCAATTCTACCTTTTAGCCCCTTTACTTACGTTTCTGTTCTTTTCCATCCGTCTGAAGTGGTTGAGAAGACTAGTAATGTTGGGAGCTATCTTTTTATTGATTGGATTACAGCATCAATTCGGATGGTATCAATCCACCGCTAAGTTGTCTATTCTTTGTCAACTGCAACACTTTCTGGTGGGCTTTTTCCTAACAGATCTTTACCTGACTGAGTCGGGGGTTAAACCTAGGACCAGTCATTGGTTTTTTGATGGATTGGCAGTACTCAGCCTACTCGTGTTGGCATTTAGCTGGTCAGAGGAATGGATGAAAAACCTGGTTTTTAGTGCCACCTTGATCATCTTCTTTTTGACGGCTTATCATGGCCGAATAAGCCTAATCTTTCTACGTAATCGCTGGATCACGGCGATTGGTGGAATGTGTTACACGATATATCTAATCCATTTACCGCTGGTAGAGGGCTTAGTTCGTTTTAGCAAGCATATTACGTTCACTAACATATTTAGCATAAATCTATTACTACAATTTCTATTAATGACCCCCATCATTCTGGCCTTTTCCATCTTGGGTTATCTGCTTCTAGAGAAGCCATGTATGGATAAGAGCTGGCCCAAAAAGCTTTCAGCTTGGTGGTCCAACGCCAGACGCAACGCATTAATACTAAAAAAAGTAGAACCATGAGCCTATTACACCAACCCCAAGTCGGTAAGCTTTTTGCCTGCTTATTGCTCTTTAGTCTACCACTACTTGGGCTTTGCCAAGTTACGGCAATGGCTGAAGATGGGGAAATGCAGAAAACTACCACAGATGAGACAACCTTGTTTGTTATCGACCAGGATGTCTTTGCCGTGCGTCCCTTAGAAAGTCTAATTGAGGATGCACTGGAGAACTCTCCACTATTGAAAGTCCAAGCCTTGAACGTGGACAACATTTCTCATAAGCTCCGGATACTGGACAGAGAATGGACCAACTACATTGCAGCCATCGGAACGGCTCAAGTTGGGAATATCCGCTTCATTGATGACCTTCAATCGGTGAATGAGATCGATTTCCGAACCATTACTCGTGAGAACACTTTCTACAGTATTGGCTTGCATTTTCGCCTTCCACTAGGTGATTTCATGACGAAGTCAGACCGGAAGGCCTTGCTAACCAATCAGCTAGAGCAAGAAAAACTTGTGCATGTCGATCGTGAGATGCGCGTACGAGAACTGGTTATACGTCAGTACCATGAGCTACAACTAAAAGTAAAATTGATCGAAGTGCGTTCGAAGGACTTGGATTTCCATAAGGTTTCAGCGGAATCTGCCGAAAAGTACTTCAGAGAAGGGAACATGACCCTGGAAGAATACACGGCTGCGATAAGCCTTCGTAACAAGGCAGAAGCGGTTCTTGAAGAAACCAAAATGGGGGCCCGTTTAGCCTTCCAAATTTTGGGAGAAACCGTCGGGAAGGATATCCGAGCAAACTAAGGATACTCCGTTCAAGAAGACGAGATTTTCTTCCCCCCTATGATCATTTAATTGTTGACTCCAATCATTTAATTATGAAAGCCAACGAACTATTTCGTTTAGTCAGAAAAAATGCATGGCTGATTATCCTAACCGGATTATTGGCAGCTACTGCAGTGTACTTTCTCACTGTAGATAGTAAGCAAAAATATACCTCTAAGGCCGTGTTGAGTACCGGCGCAATTTCCGCGATTTCCATTAATGATCCTGCGGCTACCAATCGAGTGGATAGAGATTATTTCCAAAATGAAATGGAAAAACTCATCAGCTTAGCTACTGGATACGAAACAATGGAAGAGCTAGCCAGTCGATTGATGGCCAAATATTTGATGTTAAATGGGCCTGATCGCAAATGGGTAAGTGCAGAAAATCTTGCAGATATCCGGGCGATGATCCCAGATCAGGTAAGAAGGCAGATCGTGGTGGATACCTCGGAAGAAGCCACTTACCAGAATTTGGTAGCCATGCGGGAGGCGGCGGAGCCAAACGCTATTCAAGATATCATCTATTCTGATGAGGAATACTTTGGTATCGAGTACCTACAGGGTGAGCTCAAGGTGTACCGCAGAGGGAATAGCGATTTGATTCAATTTATTTATTCTACGACAGATCCAGCGATTTGCCAGCAATCATTGAATTATCTGATTGATATTTTCATGGGCAAACATGCGGATTTGAAGAAAGTACAATCTTCTGATGTAGTAGATTATTTTGCCAGCGCTACCCAGGAATCTTCCGAACATTTGAAGCAAGCCGAACAACAATTGCTCAATTTCCGGATTAGCAATAAGATCATTAACTATAATGAACAAACCAAAGCCATCACTTTCCAGAAAGAAGAGTTGGATGAGGTGTTCTTTACAGAGAATATGAAGTTGCAAAGTACCCAAGCCACCTTAAATAGCTTGGAGGAGCAGTTGGGGAACAGAGCCAGACTTGCAAAATTGCGAGATGGCTTGCTGCAGCAGCGACAGGAATTGTCTGAAGTAACTCAGCAGTTGGCTAAGTATGAAATCATGTCAGGCGAGGCCAAAGACATGGAAGAGTACAATCAAGAAGTACCTAAGCTTTTGGAGCGTCAGCAAGAACTCAAGAAAGAGATCACTACCTACGCGCAAGAAGCTTTTAAGTTTGATCAGACACCTGATGGCATCGAGACTAAAAATTTACTGGATCAATGGCTGAGAACCATGGTTGAGCGAGAAGAATCACAAGCTCGCTTAGCTGTGATCCAAAACCGACAGGGAGAGTTTGAGGAGATCTATGGCAAATTTGCCCCTTGGGGTTCTCAATTGACGAAAATTGAGAGAGAGATCCAGCTAGCTGAAGATGCTTATCTGGAGAATCTACATAGCTACAATCAAGCCATGTTGCACATGCAAAACACCTTGATGGCTACCAATTTGAAGGTACTGGATGCGCCTTATTTTCCACTTGAAAAAGGCGATAGTCGACGACTCTTGTTGATGATTCTAGGTTTCCTAGGTGGAATCTTCACTACCTTATCTCTGCTGATTGCCAGAGGCTACATGGATGAGCGGCTGAAATCTCCGGATGCGGTCTCAGAAGTTACAGGACTCAGCACCAGTGGTGTTTTGCCTGACTTCAGCATGGTTAAGGGATCTAAGCGGAATGAATCTTTGGCCAAACAGTCTTTGGCTTTATTACTTCAGCAAGTGAAGCTAGAAACCTTAGCGAAGCAGGAGAAGCCTAAAATGATATATATCGGAAGTACTAGAGAAGGGGAAGGAAAATCCCTAATTAGTACTCAAGTGGTGGCGGGTTTGCGTGCCGGAAATAGTCGAGTATTGCACCTGTTCCCATTCGAGGATGGACAGGATAACACACATCCTGACAATCACGCTTATCGAGTAAATGCAGAACTGAGTAACAAAACGTCGATTGAGCAATTGATCTGGGAAAACCCAGGTGGGGAAGCAGGACTTGCAGACTTTGATTACGTAGTGATGGATTCGCCAGCAATGCTTACCGGACAATATCCGGTAGGATTGATTAACCAGTTTGATCTGGTACTGTTAGCGTGCAGAGCTAACCGCGCATGGGAGGCTGGAGATCAGAAAGCTATAGAAAGCCTTGCTATTGCGGCGGATTGTCCGATAAAAGTTGTCTTAAATGGCGCCCACCGAGACGTTATCCGCGACTTCGTGGGTAATAGCACCGGTCGCCGCTCGCAAGCGATTCAGGAGGAAGGCATAGCTGCTTATCCGATTCTAACTGATAGATAGTAAGAATGTCAAAAAGAAAGCAGATCGTTTGCCTTGGATTTCCCAAATGGGAGGGAGACTATATGAAGTCGACTGTGTCCTTAATGTCAGAGCTGGCAAAGACACATGACGTACTTTACGTGGATTATCCCTACACCTGGAAGGATATCGTATATCGAATGATAGGCCGAGAAAACACGGCTTCTATTCCTCGACTATTAGGGAGGCAAGCTAGGCTGAGAAGCCAGCTGCTGTCCGCAGGGCAAACGATCCATCTTTTGACGATTCCGCCATTTTACCCAGCCAATTGGTTGTCTTCTGCCCAACACTACGATCGGATACTGAATTTAAATAGTCGGAAGGCGCTACGAGCCATACGAAAGGCTATGGAAGACCTACAGTTCGACCATCCCATTGTAGTTAATGCGTTTAATCCTGCACTCGGCAATGCCTTGCGGGGCAAACTAGGGGAGCAACTGTTGGCCTATTACTGTTATGACGAAATAAGCGCTGCCCATTGGATTAGCAAACATGGGCCTCGCCACGAGGAGCAATTCCTAGCAGCAGTTGATCTTACGATCGTTAGTTCCAGCGGGCTTTTGAAAGCGAAGGCCCCTAAGACATCAAACTGTGTTTTAGTCAAAAATGGTGTCTCCTTAGACTTGTTTTCTGGGGAAGCAGCCGGAACCAATAACACGCGACCAAGGATCGGGTATTTGGGATCTTTAGATGAGCGGGTAGAATTATCCCTTCTAGAAGATTTAGTTCAGACCTTTCCTATGTGGGATTTTCACTTCGTAGGCAGGGTCGTGATTCCTGGTTTAGCTGATCAACTCAGCTGTTTTTCAAATGTCAAAGTGTTTGGTTCTCAACCACTTGGCGAGCTGGGGGCAATTGTTGCTGGTTTTGATGTTGGCTTAATTCCGTTCAAGAAAAACGATCTAACGGCAGGGATTTATCCCTTGAAGATCAATGAATATTTGGCAATGGGTACTCCGGTGGTGAGTACAGACTTTGCGGATTTGAGTGATTTTGAAAGTGTAGCCTTTATCGGTGATACACCTGAAGCCTTTGCTCGCTTGATATTGCAAGCCGTATCTGAGAATAGTGACACAGCCGTTGCCCGAAGAAAAGAATTTGCTAAGTCAAACTCCTGGGTGGCGAGGGCAAAAGCTTTCGACGAGGCACTGGATCAAGCGCTGGCTCAGAAATTAGACCGGCGTGTTCCAGCAGTTTCCTAGACGGATACTGCCGATCAAGCTCAATTATGATGAAAATGGATGTTTCGTCATAGCCTAAAACTGAAAATCATGTCATCAGTTTCTAAAAATATACGTTCTAACATATTCCAAGAAAAGCCGCTCATCCTACTGCCTATTCTCCTGGCAGCAGTGATTGGTGGATTGATTGGACTACTAGACGTGAAGTGGGCCTTGGTAGCCACCATGATCCCTTTGATCATTTTATTTTTTGGAAAGATTGTATTGAACCCTGGATTTGGGGTATTTACAGCACTAGTAGCTTCCTTTGTAGCTTTAGGGGTGAGCAGGTACATTGCTTATCCCTGGGGTTTGAGTGTAGATATTATCCTAGTGGTGGCTTGGATAGGCCTTTTATTCCAAAAGATACAGGACCGGGATTGGAGTCCCTTCTTCAATGATATTGTTTGGTGGTCAATCGTATGGTATGGCTATATCATCTTGGAATTGGTAAATCCAGAGATGCCAGGTGTTTCAGCCTGGGGGTATGCAATGAGGGGAATAGGGTTTTACCAATTATTGGGTTTTACATTGGCCTTTGCATTTCTTCGGCATCATAAGTACATGCGACAATTTGTCAACATCATCCTTGGCATTTCCGTCTTGGGTGCATTTTGGGGGTTGAAGCAGCAGTATATGGGCTTGGACGCGGCTGAAGAATATTGGCTTTGGGAAGGTGGTCACGCTAAGGAGCACGTTTTGCATGGTGTCCTTCGCGTTTTTTCCTTTTACAGCGATGCAGGGCAGTTTGGGGCATCTCAAGCTATGGTAGCTTTGATGTGTGGAATACTCTTTGTTGGACCTTTTCCTTGGCGGACTAAACTCATTTATGCACTAGTCGGAATTATCACCTTAGTCGGTTTCTTGTATTCCGGCACGCGTGGTGCTGCGGCCGTTCTACTAGGCGGTGCCGTATTGTATCTCTTTCTGTCAAAAAATATTAAAATATTAGTAGCTGGACTCCTTCTGCTAGGAGTAGCCTATTATGGTTTGAAACATACTTATGTTCTCCATAGTTTCCAGCCGGTAGCCCGTTTGCGTACGGCATTGGATCCTAATAATCCATCCTTGCAGGCGCGCCTCCGAAATCAGCAAACCTTTGCTCAATATCTCTCAGCTCGTCCCTTTGGGGGCGGGGTTGGCTCGTCTGCTTATTGGGGCGAACGTTTTAACCCAAATTCTTTGCTAGCAAGGACGCCCACTGATAGCTATTATGTCAGAATCTGGGTTGAGACAGGTCTAGTCGGTATTTGTTTGCATCTACTGATGCTCGGCTACTTTTTAGGCAAGGGGTGTGGCATTGTCTGGCACCTAAAAGACCCAGCTTTACGATATCGAGCCATGGCCCTTTTAGCCGGATTCTTTGGTATTCTGGTAGCCAGCTATGGAAATCAGGTTTACAGCCAATTTCCGACGGGAATTATCATGGCCATTGCGATTCCCTTGATCTGCTTGAGCCCGATGTATGATAAAATGATTGCTAAAGAAAAAGAAGCCAATATATGATGACGTGGATAGGGATGGGATGTTTTGTTTTGTTATTGGTATATCTCGGTTGGGGGGTATTTTACCAGCTGATATTTTCCATGGCGGGTCTTTTCTGGAAAGAAAAGGAATTGCCTGCAGTCAGTAAGATGCGCCGAATAGCTGTTTTAATTCCGGCCTATAAGGAAGATAATGTGATTGTCGGAGTAGCAGAGGAAGCATTGCAGCAAGACTATCCCGAAGAAAAATTCCAGGTTTACGTGATTGCGGACAGCTTGCAAGCGCAAACCCTAGCCACTTTGGCGCAAACTGGAGCCGAGACGATAGAGGTTTCCTTTGATAAGAGTACGAAATCGAAGGCGCTCAATGTGGCTTTGGAAGCCCTGCCAGCAGAAGCTTTTGAAATAATGGTGATTTTGGATGCCGATAATATTATGTCGCCAGATTTCCTCAAGCGAATAAATGGAGAATTTGAATTGGGTCATAGAGTGGTGCAAGGTTGCCGCGCAGCTAAGAATTTCAATACTCCGACGGCAGTACTAGATGGCATAAGTGAAGCGATCAATAACCATATCCTTTGCAAAGGGCATATGGAGTTTGGCCTATCGGCGAGGTTGGCTGGTTCGGGTATGGCTTTTGATGCCAAATTATTCCGCAGGGTGATGCCTGAGATTGATGCAATTGGTGGTTTCGATAAGGCCTTAGAGTTGTCCTTGACCTGTCAGGGTGAAAGGATCTATTACGCTGAACATGCCACAATCTATGATGAAAAGGTGAGCAAACCTGAGCATTTCAGCAAGCAACGTAGTCGTTGGATTGCCGCTCAGTTTCACTACGCAAGGCAGTATTTTCCACATGCATTGGGCACCTTATTGAAAACCGGCAATATTGACTATTTCAACAAGGCTATGCAAATGCTATTACCTCCACGCTTGATTACGCCGGGGGTCTTAGTTTTAGCAAGTCTTGGCTGTTGGTTTTTAGGTTACACCACCCTGAGCATTGCTTTTGGGATCGTGTTAAGCTTCAACATCATTTCGTTTTTGATCGCTATGCCGGCTTATACCTGGCAACGCCCCTACATTGATGCTTTGTTTCGTCTACCACTAGTTTTTCTATATGCTTTAAGGTCCTTAGTTGGGATTGGTAAAGCCAACAAGAAATTTATCCATACCCCACATGGGGAAAGTGTTGAAACCACAAAATAACCTTGATTATGCTTGGAACAGGAATGCCCTGGGGAATCATACTGAGTTTTTTCGCCATTGGAATTATGGCAGGATTGATTAGTGCTAGAATTGCCCGTCATAAAGCAGATAATCAATAGAAAGAATGGCCAATTCTTCCTTGTTAAAAGCTAGTAGTTATTCCCTTCTGGGGTATGCCGCTCAACTGGGGCTGGCTTTTGTAAGTTTCCTATTGTTAGTTCGTGCGATGTCACCTTACGACTTTGGCGTGTGGGTGTTGTTTCTGACACCTACCAGTTTCGCTGAGATGGGGCGGATCGGCCTGACACAAAATGCGGTGGTAAAGTTCTATGTAGAAGCGGAAGCGGATCGGGCTAAAATATTTACTGCGGGATTGGTACTTAATGTCCTATGTACGCTGATATTGTCCCTATTGTTAATCGCCCTTAGCTATCCCTTGGCCAGCTTATGGTCGGCACCAGAATTGCCCGCTTTGATGCTTTGGTACCCTGCCATTGCGCTGGTCCACGGCACTGCGCGCTATCTTGACGCTATTCATATGGGGCAGCACGATTTCAAAGGAATATTTTGGTCGAAATCACTCTATGGGGCAGGATTTATTATAGGTATTATATGGATATGGTGGAATTTGGGCCAGGTCGAACTCGCCTATTTGCCGGGCTTACAGCTCATAGCGGCGGTACCTTCTCTATTGGTTTACGCGATCTATAAACGATCTTATTTAACCCTAGGCCCATTGGTGAAAGATTGGATAAAGCAGATATTTCATTTTGGGAAGTTTGTGTTAGGGACCAATTTTAGTTCGATGTTTTTCAATAAGGTAGATCTCCTCATGTTGGCATTTTTCCTAAATCCAATAGCAGTAGGACTCTACAATGTTGCTACGCGCATTACCAATTATATGGAAGTACCCATGTCCGGTATTTCGCAAGCCATTTATCCTCGTCTTGCACAAGTAGGGCAAGAACAGGGGTACCTTAAAGTAGGGGCTTTATACGAGCGCTCGGTTGGATATCTGTTGGCCTTGACTATCCCAATCGTGGGGATCGTTTTCTTTTTTCCGGAACCCATAATACAGTTGGTAGCAGGTACTCAGTACCGGGAAGCTGCTCCTGTACTTAGTATTTTGGTAATTGCCGTCCTGGTAAAACCATGGGGACGACTATTTGGCATTACCCTAGATGCTATTGGCAAACCTAAACTCAACTTCTACTTTTTGCTTTCTGGTTTGCTGCTCAATATTATTTTGAATGGAATAATGATCCAGTTTTGGGGCTTGAAAGGGGCTGCTATTGCCACCTTACTCTCCCTGTGGACTTTTGTCATTGCTGGGCAATTATTTATAGGCCGAATTATTCCCATTCGGCAATCTGAAATATGGAGAAGATTCTGGATCTTCTACAAACAACCTATGACCGAATTAAGAATGCAAAACTTGTGAAAGAAATTACCATGAATATTGTCTTTGGAAGAATGCAAGACCAAATGAGTGGGAGGATGCGCAAGTATCCCACGCTAGCTCGAATTATCCGCAGAATATTTGGGTATACCTTGGTCGGTAATTATGCTAGAGCTCTAACCTTCAAAAGATTGCTGGAGGAAATTCCGGGCGACCAACTCCAGAAGATCTTGGACCTGGGTTGTGGTTACGGAGAATATGCCTTTATGATGGCAGAAGCCTTTCCAAAAGCGGTGGTCACAGCTCTAGATCTCAATGCTAAGTCTGTACAAGATATTGATCGGCTGGCTAAGAAGAATGGTTTCCAAAACTTGAACACACACATTGGGCCTATCGATACTTTGGATGAGCCCAATGAGTCCTATGATTTCATTTTTTCCGTGGATGTTTTTGAACATATCAAAGAGGAGGAAATGCCTTTCGCACAAGCCCATGACAAGCTCAAAACAGGGGGCCATCTGTTGGTGAAGATTCCTAATAAGGATCAATTAACGATTTTACCAGAAGATTGGTTTGAGGAACACCACGACTGGCTAGAGGATGAGCATATTGGCCAAGTATATGACCTAAAAGGTTTACGGGAGAGGATGGAAAGAGAAGGATTTGAAGTTATCTACGAAGCCTATGGGGATGGTTGGTGGAGTCGCTTAGGATGGGAATTAGGATACTTATCCCATAAGGCCGGGCCAGTTCTACAATTACTATGTTTGCCACTGGCAAAGCTCATGGTGAGAATTGATTTTCTATTTAAACACCGCAAGGGTGGTAACACGATACAAGTTATCGGTAGAAAAAAAGCAGGGTAGTGAGCCTAGATCGAGCACGTACAGCCCCATTGGTATCGGTCATTGCTGTCAATTTTAGACAAGCTGAATTGACTTTCGACTTCCTAGATAGTCTTAAGGCTATCAACTATGCGCCCGTGGAAGCTTACTTGGTTGACAATGGTTCGCTCGAAGACCGTACAGCTGATTTCTGTGCTCATTATGAGGGACTTGAAGTATTGATTAGTCAGGAAAACCTCGGATTTGCCGGTGGGAATAACTTGGCTATCCGGCAAGCAAAGGGCCAATATGTGCTACTAATTAATAACGACACCTTAGTGCCTCCAGACTTTCTGGAGCCGATGGTGCGCTTAATGGAAGAAAACAGACAAATCGGTATAGTAAGTCCGAAGATTTACTACGCCGATACGCCAAATACTTTGCAGTATGCCGGGATCAACGGCATTCACCGCTTTACCGGACGTGGGCTCAATCAGGCCAAGCAGAAACTTGACGATGGTTCATTTGACCAGAGCGGTACGACTTACTTCGCCCATGGGGCCTGCATGCTGGTAAGAGCTGAGGTTTTTCAGCAAGTGGGGGTTTTATCTGAGGATTACTTCTTGTACTACGAAGAATTGGACTTTTGTGAAGCAGTGCGAGCCGCGGGCTGGGAGATATTCTATACCGCCGAATCTTACATTCATCATCGAGAGTCTAGTTCCATCGGAAAAACCAATCCATTGAAAACCTACTATATGTTCCGCAATCGCTGGTTGTTTATGCGGAATTGGTACACTGGTTTTTCGTACTATCTATTTGTATTGTACTTCCTATCGATTGGTGTCCCCTGGCATTTGTTGAAGCATTGGCGCAAGGGAGAAAAGGAACATGTACAGGCTATCCTGAAAGGAGTGAAATGGCATTTTAGTTCAAAGAAAATGAGAGTGGATGAGAGATTTGCTTAAGCGAGAGTGGCGTAAAGTGCAAGCTGGAAGTGATGCGCCTTCGGTGCCTGCGATCATCTGGCGTCTCGCGAAAAGACTGCTAGGTTTAGCGAGTAGTTTTATGCGAGGAAAACGTTATTTCCGGAATGCCAGTTGGAAGGGAAGTTTAGTGTTCGCTAAAGGTAGACCTACTGTGCAGCAGCTTGGGCGGCTTGAATTAGGACACTTAGTTCGCATTTGGTCCAATATCAATCCTACCCAGATCATAGTTGGCAAGCAAGGCGTATTGTCAATTGGAGATGGTGCTTACATCAATGGTGCTCTGATCGCCGTTGAAAAGGAAGTGAGCATTGGGAAGAATTGTTATCTGGCTCCGATGGTACAGATCATGGACACGGATGATTTTGGCTTAGGAATGGTGGATGCGCAAGGGGCAAAGTCGGTCATCATAGAAGAGGATGCCTGGCTAGCCACTAGAGCTATGGTAACGAAAGGTGTCCGAATCGGTAAAGGGGCAGTGGTAGCAGTTGGTGCTGTTGTGCAGGAGGATGTGGCTCCCTATACATTGGTGGCAGGAGTGCCTGCCCGACCCATTAGAAAACTGAGGGCTATCTAATTGATAATGAATATGTTTAAGCAATTGTGGAATCGAGCCAAAAACCGATGGTATCTGAGCAGTGTAAACAGATGGGGCGATGGTATTCTTCTATTGAAACGACCATCTATTGAAAACAAGGGATTGCTTACCATTGGAGATCGGACGCAAATTCGATCGGATATTCACCGCAGCAGACTTGCAGTTCAGCCGGGAGCTCAATTGGTGATTGGAGACGATTGTTGGATCAATGGTGCGATGATAGCCGCTACCCAATCCGTCAGGATTGGAAACCATTGCCGCTTAGCTCCTTTTGTACATATCATGGATGGGGATTTTCACGATTTGCAAGATCGGGCCTTACCTGGGGAATCTGCTCCAGTCGTTTTGGAAGACCATGTCAAGGTAGGCACCCGAGTGATTATTCTCAAAGGGGTTACCGTTCATAGAGGAGCCGCTATTGCGCCGGGAGCGATCGTCACCAAGGATGTTCCACCAGATACACTAGTAGCAGGTGTACCTGCTAAACCCATAAAGAAACTTGAAGCCTACTCCGACAGTCTAATATAGAATCCGTTAGTGCATATTTGGCAATTTCCCACCCAAAGTGTGATGACCAAACATGAACTTAACTTTCCAGTCTAAAGCCTCAATTATTATACCTACATACCTCTAGTATATGAACTAAACTAGAGCAAGAGAAACTACACGCTATACTACTGAATTACTCAACTAACCAAAAAATTAGTCACTGTGACCACGATTTTTTTTGTTTCTCTTTTGATTTGTGTGTATACCTATTTGGGGTATGGAATTGTTGTTTGGCTGTTGGTTAAGATAAAGGAAAATTGGGTTAAGCCAAAGGCTTATCCTAGCGTCGAACAAACGAGTGAATGGCCGGCCGTAACCCTTTTAGTAGCAGCGTACAATGAAGCAGATATCCTAGGCGATAAACTCCAGAATTGTTTTGACCTGGACTATCCTCAGGAACAACTACAGCTGTTGTTCGTCACGGATGGTTCCAACGATAGATCGGCCGAAATCTTAGCATCAGCGGATGGGATACTGCATCTACATGATGCAGCCAGGCGAGGTAAGATAGCCGCCGTAAAACGTGCCATGAAGTATGTGAAGACGGACTATGTCGTATTCACAGATGCCAATACCTTCCTTAACCCGTTGAGTATTAAACGCTTGGTTCATCATTTTCAGGATCCAAGTATTGGGGCGGTAGCAGGAGAGAAACGAGTACGACAGGAGGGAGATAAAGCTGCAAGTGGGGCAGGGGAGGGCCTGTATTGGAAATACGAGTCTTTCTTGAAAAACTTGGATACTCGCTTCTACAGTGTGGTAGGAGCAGCTGGCGAGTTGTATGCCATCCGTACAGCCCTTTTTCAGCCCGTTCCTGCGGATGCCATCCTGGATGATTTTGAGCAAACCTTAAAAATTGCGCAAGCCGGATATCGAGTGGCCTATGAACCCGATGCCTTTGCAGAAGAAGAACCATCTGCTGATCTACATGAAGAGCTAAAGCGTAAGGTGAGAATATGTGCGGGGGGATTTCAAGCTATGTCCAGATTGCTGCCACTGCTTAATATATTCCAATTTGGTCGCCTATCTTTTCAGTACATTTCCCATCGAGTACTCCGCTGGACCATAGCCCCACTTTGCTTACCCATCGCCTTGTTCAGTAATGTATATCTCGCCTATTTTACAGAATCTTGGTTATTCAAAGTTCTACTATTGTTGCAGATCGGTTTTTATCTGCAAGCTTTTCTCGGCTATACAATGCAGGATCGTAAGGTATCGATCAAGGGATTCTTCGTACCCCTATATTTCTGCATCATGAACTATGCTGTTTACGCCGGATTCCTGCGTTTTATTAGAAAGAAACAAAGTGTGAATTGGGAAAAAGCTAAAAGAGCGAGCCAGGTTCAATAGAAAGGATAAAGGAGTGATAAGCTACACCCAACTGCTAGAGCTGCAGCTCCAGAAGTCTAGATCGGCATAATGCGCTCCAACAAGCCGGCTCGGTGCGCTCGGCTAATTGGAATTACCTTCCGATCAATCACCAAGGTGTTTTCTTCAATGTCCACGATCTTATTCAAGTTTACAATGTAAGAGCGGTGGACTTTGATAAAGTTGGGGTGTTGGATCTTGTTTCCGATTTTCTTTAGAGAAGATTGGACGACAAATTGCTGGCCGTTCTGCAATTTGAAAATGGAATAATCTCCGGTAGTCTCCACATACAGGAGCTCTTCCAGGTTGATACGGACCAGGCGCTTTTCTGACTTTACAAAGATGAAATCGTCGCTTGGATAAGCTGGAGTGGGAAAGGCAGAAGTAGTTTCGGCAATCTCAGCTTCACCACTCCTTTGTGCTTTGAAGCGCTGGATAGCACGTAGTAGACGCATGCTCGCTACCGGTTTTACAATATAATCAACTACATGATCGATAAGGTCAAAGGCCTTGATCGCATAATTTTCCTTAGCTGTGGTAAAGATGATCCCAGGGACCTGTTCCATGTTCTTGACGAACTCAATTCCGGAACAATCTGGCATTTCTATATCCAGAAAGATCAGATCCACAGGGTGTTGGGAAAGATAGGCGTTGGCCGCTAGCGCATTATCAAATATTCCTACGATTTCGATATCAGGTATTCTTTGACAAATTCCCTGAATATGAACTCGTGACATTTCTTCATCATCAACGATTAGGCAACGCATTTTAATCTTAGGGATTTATGAATTGAAATTCTTCTAGTTTCTTTTTTTCCGAGGCGACCAGGTGCACGCTTTCTAAAACGGCTGCTTTAAAGCGTTGGAAACTTTCCTTCATCCTGGAAGCTCTCTGGGTTTGCTGACTTTGGTCCTCAAGCTGTTTAGCAATGTTACTCACGTAGTTTAGCCCAACCATGGTGAAGGTGGGTTTGATTTTGTGCACAGAATCATTGAGGGATAGCCAATCTCCTGTTTCCCATTGGTTTTCTATTTGAGCAAAACTATTGGGTGTATTCTTCAAAAAGATATCGAACATCAGCTTTACCTGATCGTAATTGTCCATATACAATTCCTGTAGGCGCGACTGATCAAACACCGGGGAGAACTGAAAAGAGGCAGGTGTACGTTGGGCTACATACCTACTTTCATACTTCTGTAAAACAGCGTAAATATCTTTAGGACTAAACGGCTTGGTCAAATAATCATCCATACCCACAGCTTTCGCCTTTTCATGATCTGCCAAGGAAGTTGAACCGCTGGTTGCCACTACGGGAATCGTACGATTCGTCATGGCAGCAGAATTGCGGAGGTGGATGCAAGTTTCAAAGCCGTTTTTTAGTGGAATTCTTAGATCTATGAAAGCTAAGTCAAAGGATTCCTGATCCAGCTTTTCGGTTGCCTTTAAACCCGTATCCACACAACTTACTTCGTAGCCCATTTTCTCAAGCACAGCCTGTAGGTAGGCTTGATTCAGTGGATTGTCTTCCACCACCAAGATTCGTTTTAGACCAACGGTAGCTACTGGCGCGAAATTCAGTACTTGCTTAGTTTCTACACTTGCCTCTTGGTTGATCCTAAAGGGAAGCTGTACGGTAAAACTTGAACCTTTACCCAATTCACTTTCAACTTCAATATTTCCACCTAGCAAGTCAAGGATATTTTTGGAAATGGCTAAGCCTAAACCCGCTCCCTGCTGGCGATATTTGGCTTGGCCACTTTGCTCAAATCGCTTAAAGATTTGAGCTTTAACTTTTGGAGAAAACCCAATCCCTGTATCTGAAATATTGAAGGAGACCCAGCAAATATTGGACTTAATAGCGATGGGTTCAACAGAAAAACTAATCTGGCCATTTTCTGTAAACTTTATCGCATTTCCTAGAAGGTTGAGTAAGATCTGATAGAGAAGAACTTTGTCACCAAGAAGATTGGTTGGGAGTTCAGGAGAAAGGTAGTATTTAAAGTGTACAGGTTTTTCCCATAGGCGGAATTCGGTGGTTTTAGCTAACGAATTAAGAAGTGCAACTAGGTCGAAATTTTCTAGCGAAGGCTCAATTTGTCCACGATCCATCTTCCCTAATTCTAGGGCATTGGTCATCATGGCGAGCAGCAGGTCACTGGCTTGCTTGAGATGACTAAGATATTTCTGTGGCTTCTGTGTGGTTACCTCGTCGTGTAAGAGACTGGTCATGCCAACGATGGTGTTGACACTGTTACGAATCTCATGACTTAGATTAGCTAGGTAATTCTTATTGGCAGTATTCTCCTGTTGGGCTTCCTTTAACTCGTTCTCGAGGATGGAGATTTTGTTCAGTAAAAATTCTCTTTCTGTCTCTGAACAGGGGAAATTGTCCTGAAGGACATTCCTGCTAGAGGCATGAACTGCTGATGTTACAGGAAATGAACGACTTCCTGGAAGCAGCTTTTGAGTTTCGAATGAGAGTTCAGAGCGAAGTATTGCTTGAGAAGCAGAAACCTGATGAAGTTTTTCAACTCCTTCAATGAGCACATTTTGATTCCGCTTACCAGCACTGGACAAACGCCCTTGTCCGGCCTGATCCATGTTTTGCAGTGTTTGTTTTTTATGACTAAACTGACCTATTTATCAAAAATGACTAACGACACGTCTGGTATTGAAAAAAATACGAACAACCAGGGTACTATCATTCTTTAGAGAAATAAGCTTGACGTCAAAGTAGTTTTTAGTGTTGTCTGGATAAGGGGAATATGTCTTTAACGCTGCGGAATTTCAACAACAATTTAATACGGGGTGCTAGAGGATAATGTTTCAAATTAGGGGAAAGAACAACTGATGACAGTTGTTTCTTCATGGGGGGGGATGAAATATTGGTTGGTAATAGATATTTGGTGCAAGTGCACCTGCCTCAAAAGATTAGAAGGATTTACAATTTCTTGGCACTAAGATAGGAATAAATTAAAGAAAAAACGTATTTTATATATAAAATTTATAAACGACAGCCTTTAGAACACCATCTGTCAAAATCCGGGGACAAAGATCAATGCAGTGCTGCTCGGATCGGCAAGTTGTCAATGATTTCCCCTTCCTGCTCCATCCACCATTCCAGTCGATCGTATACCTTATCTTCTGGAAAATACGTTAAAGCCATCTTGACATAAATATGGCCATGCTTGGCTTCAGAGGTCCAAAGCATTTTATAAAAGCGCTTTAGATCTGGATCACTTAGCCCTTCTTCAATTAACCGAAAACGTTCTGCGCCCCGGGTTTCGAAAACAGAGCTAATCAATAGACGGTCCAATAGTCGTTCTTCAATGCCAGAGTGCATTCGTTTCATCAGGCTTTTGATATAGGGGTCTTCGGGCATCGAAGGAAGCAAACGAACGCCTCGCTTCTCCATTAGTGCGTAGACCTCCTGAAAATGCTCCAATTCTTCTAATGCGGTATCAATCAACTCCGGTATGATAGCTGTTCGATCAGGATATTTGGCCACAAGACTTAAAGCTGCCGCAGATGCTTTACGTTCACAATCAGCGTGATCTTGTAAAAAGGTATCGAAATTATTCAAAACTGTCTGTACCCATTCAGCCTTGCTAGCTACTTTAATTTCTAGATTTAGTTTCATCGATTTCTGACGTATAAGGGTTCGAATGCAGATGATTTCCCATTTAGGAAAACCTGATTTTGCAGCCCAAATGTACGGAAGATCAGTAGTAAGCGGCTATTTATGAGAAGATTGATTTGAGTGCATATTTTACATACGGTAATAAACGCATGTATAGTACGTTGATTAGTAGACTAAAATGCTCGTCCTGTTCTATGTTCTAGACTAGTATTCTTCACGCTGGATAGTCGTTGTGATGCTGGTTAATTATCGATGCTGGCGCGTGTCCTATTTAGCCCGATTTCAGGCAGCTTTAAATTTTCAAGTTTAAGCAAATTAATAGCCTTTTATAAGCACCTTGATGATAGATATTTTGTATATTTGCGAGGTTACAGTAGAGCGACAAAAAGAAAATTCTCTTGCCTGCTTTTCCTAGAAATTATTTAATCGATTTAAAAGATTTAGATGTCTTCAAATCAAAGAATTATTCCCGTTAACATCGAGGATCAGATGAAGACGGCCTACATAGATTATTCTATGTCGGTCATCGTCTCTCGGGCTTTGCCTGATGTGAGAGATGGTCTCAAACCTGTTCATCGGCGTGTATTGTACGGGATGTCAGAATTGGGCTTAACCTTTGGGAAGGCTCCCAAGAAGTCGGCACGTATTGTCGGAGAGGTACTGGGGAAGTATCACCCACACGGTGATTCCTCGGTTTACGATACGATGGTTCGTATGGCTCAAGAATGGTCTTTGCGTTATCCCTTAGTTAATGGGCAAGGAAACTTTGGTTCAATGGACGGGGATAGTCCTGCAGCCATGCGATATACGGAGGCCCGCTTACGCAGAATCAGTGATGAGATATTGGCAGACATAAATAAGGATACGGTCAATTTTGCTTTAAATTTTGACGACTCCTTGGAGGAACCAACCGTTTTGCCAACTCGTGTGCCCAATTTGTTGATCAATGGTGCTTCGGGGATTGCAGTGGGTATGGCTACCAATATGCTGCCTCATAACCTTACGGAAGTGCTAGATGGCATCACAGCTGCGGTAGATAATCCGGAAATCACTATAGATGAGTTGATGGAATTCATCAAGGCACCGGATTTCCCAACGGGTGGAACGATTTATGGATATGCGGGCGTTAGGGATGCTTTTCACACTGGGAGAGGTCGAGTGATCTTGCGGGGTAAAGCGAATATAGAGACAGAAAATAATGGCCGAGAAACCATTATCATAACGGAGATTCCATATCAAGTCAATAAGGCCAATTTAGTGGCCAAGATGGCGGAATTGGTGAATGATAAAAGAATTGAAGGGATTACTGATTTGCGAGATGAGTCAGATCGGAATGGACTACGAATCGTTGTGGAAGTTCGTAGAGATGCCATGGCTAGCGTGATCCTAAGTCAGCTCTACAAGTATACGCCCTTACAGTCCTCTTATGGGGTAAACAATGTGGCCTTGGTTAATGGTCGTCCGATGTTGTTGAACCTCAAGGACATGATTGAGGAATTCATCAAATTCCGTTTAGAGGTCATTGTAAGACGTACTAAATTTGATCTTCGAAAAGCCTTAGGTAGAGCTCACATACTAGTTGGTTTACTTGTTGCTTTAGATTATATAGATCATGTGATTACCTTAATCCGAGGGTCTAAAACACCGGAAGAGGCCAGAGAAGGTTTGATTAAGGGTAAATTCATCAAGGATAAGGATGCCTTCTGGAAGAAGTTTGGATCCCTGATCGAAGAGGCACAAACGGATGAATTGCAAGTGCTTGAAGGTAATGTGTTATCCGAAGCACAAGCCCGGGCGATCTTGGATATGCGACTCCAGAAATTGACCGGATTGGAACGCGATAAGGTAAAGGCAGAATATGATGAAATCCAGGAAAGAATTGCCCACTTGAAGGCGATTTTGGAAAGCGAGACTCTACAGCGGGAGATCATTAAAGAAGAACTTGCCTATATCCGCGAAAAATATGGCGATGAGCGTCGCACAGATATCAACCTAGCTGGTGGTGACATTAGCATGGAAGACCTTATTAAGGATGAGGAGGTGATTGTCACGATCACTCATTTGGGCTATATAAAGCGTACTCCAAGTTCGGAGTATCGTACACAGAGCCGTGGAGGACGAGGTTCCAGAGGTAGCAAGACTCGAGATAAAGATTTTGTAGAGCACATTTTTTCCGCCACCAATCACAATTACCTACTCCTGTTTACAGAACAAGGTAAGTGTCACTGGTTGCGTATCTATGAAATTCCAGAGGCTGGTAAAAACTCAAGTGGTAGAGTTATCCAAAATATCTTGGCCATCCCTCCCAATGACCGAGTTCGAGCTTATATCATTGTCAAGGACCTTAAAGATGAGGATTTTATCAACCAGTATTATATCATGTTCTGCACCAAGAAGGGCGTGATCAAGAAAACCTTGGTTGAAGCCTTTTCTCGTCCGCGAGCGGGTGGAATCAATGCCCTTACTATCAATGAGGGCGATCAATTGTTAGAGGCCAGGTTGACGAATGGAGAAAGCGAAGTCTTTATCGCCTCTAGAATGGGGAATGCCATTCGCTTCAATGAGTCAGCTGTACGGGCCATGGGACGTAGTGCAGCAGGCGTAAGAGGGATTTCCTTGCTACCGGGTGAGGATAGAGTAGTGGGAATGATCTGTATTGATCCGACCGATAGTGAAGTCACGATTCTCGTGGTTTCTGAAAAAGGAAATGGAAAACGTTCTGACTTTAATGATTATCGCTTGACGAACCGCGGCGGGAAAGGTGTTAAAACGATGCAGGTAACTGCGAAGACCGGTCATGTTGTAGCGATCAAAGCGGTGCGCGAGGATGAAGACATCATGATTACGAATATTTCGGGAATTGTAATTCGAATGCCCGTTCAAGATGTTCGGATCATGGGTAGAGCCACTCAAGGTGTCCGCGTCATCAGGCTTGACGAGGGAGATGATATTGCTGATATTACCATTGTACCAGCAGCTGAGGATGAGGATGTTATTGATCCAGAAGAGGGAGAAAACACCGATTCAGAGGCAAATGCTGACGATCAAAATGAGTCAGGAGATTAACAAAATTTAACAGACGGACCGTCAAATTTAACACTAAATAAGTACCTTTGTGCTTAGTTTGTTCGTCAAAACAATGGTTTTTAAACAAAATATCAAATCTGAATATGATGAAAAATATCTTCTTAACCTGTCTTTCTCTTCTACTAGCATTTAGTAGTGTACAGGCGCAGGCTGGTAAAAAAGCCCTTAAAAAAGCCTCTCAGGCAATTGCGGCTTTCAATCTAGATCAAACCAATAAGGAAAAATTACAGGAAGCTGTAGATTTTATCAAAACCGCTGAGGAGGATGCAGAGACTGCAGGTACCATCAAAACGTGGTTGAAGAAAGGAGAGATCTATGGCGTAATTGCTACACAGATCACAAATATCAAGACTTTAGGTATTGGGGATCCAAGTGAACTACCTAGTGTAGAAAGACCGGCCTACAACTCTTTCAAAGCTTTTGAAAAGGCTTTTGGTATGGCGGAGAAGAAATATGAGAAGAAAGATGCCTTGAAAGGACTTGCTATGGCGCAAGGCACTTTGTCGAACATGGGGATCTATTCTTATGATGAGCAAAAGTATCAAGAAGCTTACGAAAACTTCAATGCTGTATTAGTAGCACACGATCTGCTAAAGTCCAATGGAGGAGAGAGTGCCCTAGACGCCACTCCTGGTCAATTGGATGAGCAAAAGTATATCACCGGCCTAGCGGCCTTGAATGCTAATAAAGCAGCGGAAGCCAGCGAGCTTTTCCAGGAGCTTTATAAAGCAAACTACGACAAACCGGCAATCTACGAGGCCCTATACAAAATTGAAGCAGAAAAGACCTCTGTAGCAGATGCATACCAATATTTGGAGGCAGGCCGTAAGAAGTATCCAGATGATGTTTCCCTATTGTTTGCGGAAATCAATCACTTCCTAAAGTTGAACAAGCTTGACGTATTGATCACCAAGTTGGAGTCGGCTATCGAAAAAGAACCAGATAACATGTCTTTGTATGCTACGCTGGGTAACGTATTTGACAACTTGTACCAAAAGGAATCTGGAGAGGGCAATGATGCTAAGGCAGAAGAATACTTCAATAAGGCATTGGAACGCTACAATCAAGCCTTGGCAAAAGATCCTAAGTATTTTGATGCTATCTATAGTATCGGCGCTTTGTACTACAACAAGGCTGCAGCGATGACGAAGCAATTGGTAGAGTTGGAAGGAGACTATTCTAAGGATGGCTTGAAAAAGTATGAAGCCATGAAGAAGAAAGTTTTTACCCAATTTGACGAGGCCTTGCCATTCTTCAAAAAAGCGGAGAAGCTGAATCCAAATGACACGAATACATTAATCGCTTTGAAAGAAATCTTTGCACGTAAAGATGACTTGGCGACCTCTAATGAATTCAAGACTCGTTTGGAGAAAGTTCAAGGTGGAGAAAAGAATGATGCTTCTTACTTCAATGAGTAATTAAGAAGTGTGGTAATCCACTAAAAAAATCCGATGACCAGCCGGTCATCGGATTTTTTTATGTTACAATTGATGGCTTTCGAAAAGGCTAGGATGTAGGAGAAAGAAACAATGATTAGCTTGCAAAATTTTTCTCCTTGCTACTTTTCTACCTCCTTCCCGTCCTCGTCCTGATCGCGCAGCCACTTAAATTCGTCAATTGTTCTGCGTTCCTTTTTAGTAGGTCGGCCTGCTCCTTTTTCCCGTCGCTCGGCTGCTCCCTTGCCGACAAACCAGTCTTGAAATTTATTGAGTTCCTCGGCTGGTGTAAGATCCTCATAGCATTGTTGAGCCAAAGAGGCAGATACTCTTTTTTGGATTAAATCGATCACTCTAAATTGTAGATCAAAGCCATTTTTACGCACTTCCACTAATTCTTCTCTTTCGAGTAGATAGGCGGGCTTTACATTAATCCCTTTTATCTTAACCTTACCTGATTTGCAGGCGTCCGTAGCAATCGTTCTTGATTTGAAAATACGGACACTCCAGAGCCATTTGTCGATTCTAACTTTATCCATTCAAAACTTTAATCTTCCTTTAGCGGTGGATACTGCATGTTTAGTTTTTCTAGCCGCTCCACCATGGTTTTAGCAACAATATAATCTCGATACCACCTGCTATCAACTGGAGTAATCACCCAAGGAATCTCACTCCGATTGAGCATGTCCTCATAACAACGCATATATTCATCCCAATGTTCCCTTTCTTTCCAATCACCAGGATTATGCTTCCAATGCTTATCGGATTCCTCAATTCTTTCCTTAAGCTCTAGTTCTTGTTGGGCATGCGAAATATGAAGATAGAATTTGAAAATGATGGTATTGTTATCGAAGGCCAAGAGGTTTTCAAAGGCATTGATAGCCTGATATCTTTTATCCACTCGTTCTTCATCAATCCAGCCATGTACTCTTTGGATGAGTACGTCTTCGTAATGAGAACGATTAAAGATCTTTATCTGGCCTTTCGCAGGGGCCTGTTTATGAACACGCCATAGAAAATCGTGAGCGAATTCTTCGTCGGTCGGTTTTTTGAATGAATAGACGCTGAGTCCGCTGGGACTGCATTCCTTGAACACATTTCGCACGCCTCCATCTTTCCCACTGCCATCCATCCCTTGGAAGATGACTAGTACCGAATGCTTTTGTTCAGCAACGAGGAGTGCGTGTAATTCTCCTAGTCGATCAACCAGATCTTTGGTAAGTTCCCGCGTTTCTTTTTTACTTAAGTTCTCCGGTGGTTTTGTGGAATAGTCTTTGAGTTTGATCATATTAGGTCTTTTATGCTGTAGCACTTGATTTAGGTTCGCATCTTGGAGCGTTTCACGAGATAAGCTTGTAGAATTGGCCTAAAGCCTTTTTGTATGTCTGCTTCGACGAAGTCTATTTGATACTGTAGGCACTTCAACTTCAGCTGTTCATTAAATGCGTTAATTTGTCTTTGGTAGGTTTCCTTTACCTGATTGGGTTGCAAACGTACTCGTTCTCCCGTTTCCATATCTACAAAAAGATAAGGGCGGTTTTTAAAGTCAAAATCGACCTCTTTCGATTTGTCCACTACGTGGAACAGCACCACTTCGTGTTTATTGTGCTTCAAATGCTGTAGGGCAGAAAACAGTTTCTCGGTATCCTCGGACTGCTCAAACATATCACTAAAGATGATAACCATTGACCTTTTGTGAATGCTGTCTGCTATTTGATGTAAGGCCTTGGCGGCAGCTGTCGTTTTATTGTGTTCCGGCGTTTTGATGAGTCGATCCAGATATGTCAACAGCAGGCGGTAATGCTTAGTACTAGACTTTGCACGGGTGTGTTCCCGCAGTTGCTCGTCGAAAACGCTTAAGCCGAATGCATCCCGTTGTTTTTGCAAGAGGTTCATCAAAGCTGCACTAGCTAGGGCTGAAAATCTAAGCTTGTTAATATAGGAGGGATCATCCTGTTTGCCTTCTGGGAAATACATGGAGGAAGAGGCGTCAAGAATAATCTGACATCTTAGATTTGTCTCTTCTTCAAAGCGTTTGGTAAACATCTTATCCGTACGGGCGTAGACCTTCCAGTCAATATTCTTAGTGGACTCGCCCTGGTTGTACAGTCGATGTTCAGCAAACTCAACCGAGAACCCATGAAAAGGACTCTTGTGCAAGCCAATAATAAATCCTTCCACAACTTGCTTAGCTAGTAACTCCAAGTTCCCTAGATCTCTTACCTCCAGGCTATCCAATAAATTCATATACAGTGACGGGTTTGGTACATTATTATCAACAAAAGAAGCGTGAACTTTAGGCGTCGAGCCCATGCTCAAGCCCTAAAAATAAGTCCTTACTCCGAAATATACGAAGTAAGGACTTAAACTGGCTATATTTTACTGCTAGAAAAGATAGCTTAAGCGACTTGCATCAATGCCTTGTCAATCTTTTCAGCTAGTTTGTTCTTAGTAGTTACGCCTACTTGCTTGTCAACTACCTCACCATCTTTGAGGATCAAAATCGTTGGAATACTGCGGATGCCGAACTTCATTGAAATTTCAGGATTATCATCCACGTTGACTTTACCAATGACGGCTTTTTCTTCGTAGTCGGAGGCAAGCTCTTCGATGATCGGACCAATCATTCGGCATGGTCCACACCACTCAGCCCAGAAGTCAACTACGGCTACTCCTGCTGCGGACTCTGCCTCGAAATTTTTATCGGTGAATTCGAATGCCATTTCCTGTAGTTTTTGAACGGTTACTTAATAAATGCTTCTTTTTGAACAGCTTTTTACCATTATTGGTTGCAAATATAGATATAAACTTGTAATCAAGCTGTCCATTTAGAGACATTCTTTTGACGGTAAAAAAGTAAAATAGTTACATTACAATTCATTTGTTAACCTGCTTTGATCTGGACTTATTGTTCTAGCCCAAGGCAATTTTTGATCGGGTATGCAGCTGAAGCGCAAACTAATTTGGATAGGGCTCGGAATCTTTAGTCTACTCCTCCGCTGGCTTGGGTCTTTTCAACCGCAGTGGATCGAACAGATATATAGCCGCTCTCTATTTCTGCCGATTAGAGGGTTGTTTGACATCCTCTTTGGGTGGTTACCTTTTCCCTTGCTGTACCTCTTTATTCTTTTGATCGGTATTTGGTTGGTCAAAACGATTATAAAGATTCGTGACTATTCTCCAAAATGGTCTCAGCGTGTGT
>JAHQWA010000537.1 GCA_019634045.1 Saprospiraceae bacterium | reverse complement strand
GTCTTCGGGATGAACTCTTCCGTGCTGAGCGTATCCCCGTACACCCATTCACGCAAAGTCTCCGAGCCATTAAGTTTCAGCATAAATAAGCCCATGATCAAGGCGATCGTAGCCGCAAATGATCCGAGATAGAAGTGATTATTGAAAAATAGCGGTGCCTGTTCTTGACGTAGAACGGCCTCTCCGGCCCCAACCATATAGGCTTGCAAATCTTTGGCAGCCCCGTTTGTTTTTCTTTCAATGCCTCGATCAAGGTCTAGCAACTGGCGCTTGCTCAGCATTTTATGCTGCTGCAACTGTTCGATCAAAGCTCGATTCTCGAGGTCCTCCGGATTTAGTAAGAAAGATTGAATCGCCAGATTGGTCTGTAGATCCATATTGACATGACTTCCCGCCACTTTTGGAGCTACTTCTGCTAAGGCTTCTTGTACCGCCTCTCGGGCCAATTGTTCTGTTTCCTGATCGATTTCATCCAACAACTGCTGGCGAATCTTTGGATGCAAGGTTTTGCCTTGAAGCCAAGGTATTCGGGATAAGAGCAATAGGTTATCAAAATTAACCGGAGCATCAATCGCTCGGCCGATGGCCAAGGTCATCTGCCAATTAGCTTCTGGGTATACAGCCAATGCACATAACCATCGATAAACCTGTGGATAATCGCTGAGATAATCCTGATACGTGGTAAGTTTCCTCCAAATTCGATGGTTCACATCTGGATGCTCGGGCGGCGAGGATTGATCTTCTTGCCATTCGGTGAAGGAGGGCCTAGGACCAGGATCATCGGCCTCCTCAGCCAATACGTCCAAGTATCTTAAAGCCGCCGAAAAACCACTAGCATCGCTATCAAAGATCGGGAAAGTTTGGTAGAGCGTAGCCTCTTTGAAAGTCCAAGAGGATGGAGGAATAGGTGTAAGCAATAAGCGACTGTCCCACTCTTCCAAGATGCTACTGTAGGCGGACTTTAATTGTAATTGATCTCCGCTTTGATCCAGCAAATCCAAACCATCACCTAGTACTACCAATCGATGCCGGGCGCACAGCTGCCGCAATCGCTCCAAGGTAATGCCCTCCGGAAAATCCGGATTCCAAAAGCGATGAAAACTGCCATTGTAGTAAAAGGTGTTAATGAATACATCCTTATCACGCAAAAAGGCCACCAAATACTTATACAATTCGGCCTGATGACTCCTTTCGGCCTGTTCATCAATCAAGAATAGATACTCTGGAGGTAAACTGGTCCTTTTCTCCAACAAAATGGGGAAACCTCCCTGATCAACGGTCTGTCTAACACTCTCTTGAATATCCAAGACCATTCTACCCTCCTCCTGCCTTTTCCGCAGTTTATCTGCTAGACGGAAGAGGTTTTCCTCTACCTGAATGTGGCTCTCATAGTTTTCGAAAGGTATGTTGTAAGGACCTCTATCAGCAGAAGCAAAGCGCTCATCTAGTTCCTCTTTCTGCTCCGCTGCGGTGACTATAGGCGGGGGCTGATTCAACCATCTCCAGAATTGGTACAGAGCATAGCCCAGTAATAGTGCTAGCAGCAGCCAACTCATCCAAAAGAAGTTCAATTCACTACTGGTTCCCTGTGCTTCATCCAGGACTAAGGGTAGATCGGCCAGATAGGCCTTTTCATCATTTTTATTGGTAATGGTGATGGTATGCGTTGTATCAACTTGGCAATATCCATCTGCTTGCTCATTTTGGATTTGTAGTAATACCTGGTAAACACCTGGCTCTCTAAAGGTATGTGTAACCGCAAGGCCACTAGTATCAACACCTCCTCTAATCTTCCAGGTATACCGTAATCCTGCTTCGGCTCCCTCCCCTATCCGAAAGCTTACAATTGAATCTTTAAAAGCTTTAATTGGAGCAATGATTTCGGGCTTCTGGGGTAACACACTACAATTCACCTGAAAACGTTGCTTATAGGTAGATACTTCGTTTTGAAGTGTATCAAGAGCGGTTAGCTGGATAAACTTATCTGGAGACTCGCCAATTTCTCGGATGGGCAGTCTCCATGCCATGTCATTCACGGTCGTATCTAGCTCTCGCTCTCCTCTATCTTCATCAAAGAGCTGCCAACGGAATAGCGTATTTAGGGTATCAACATGCAAGGAGGTATTCCGAATTTCCAATTCTTCTCCTAGGGTCACTCTAGTAGGCACGTCAAATCGAGCTTCCAAGGGAGGTTCTACTACTTTTGCTCTCAACCGCTCTTCAATAATGACCAGGGGTAATATGAATATGGCCAAGGCAATGAGCCCCCATTGCCAACGCTGTAGTTTTTGCCACCATGGTTTTGATTGAGGTGGCGGCGGCGGGGTGTAATCCACAGCTTCCGCAATAAACTGCTCAAATAGTTGATGTATCCGACTTTGCTGCGCTGCGTTTTTGGCTAGAAGGGGAGCAATTTTATACTTGAGTAGCAAAGGATTGTCGAGCACTTCCGGGCCAACCTGACCTAAGATTTCCAACAGCTGCAGCCGTTGAGGCAAGCTTACCTCTATCCCATCCAACGCTAAGCGCTCGAGAAAGGAATCTAAAGGGAATCTTATGTTATTCGGATCTGGCAAAAGCTATAATCATTTCGGTGCTAGGAAAACATACGATGGACCACCTTCCAATCCTCTTGGGTTTTCACCAAAACGGATAGGTTCTGCTTCATGATCTTCTTCTGTTGAGTTTCGTTGGCTTCTAGGTAATCTCGCAATTCCAAGATCCGCACCCAAGCCAACAACTCCGCAGTTGCAGGCTTCTTTCGCACCGAATTTTCTCTGATCTCGTTAAACTGAGCAATAATTGCTTCTAGCGTTTGGTCGGTATACTTCGTGCCTTCTCCCAATTGACTTCTAACGATCTTCAACAGGATATCATCACTGGGAAAAGGGATATGATAAAAGACGCATCGCCGTAGGAAGGCATCTGGCAAGTTCTTCTCTGAATTACTCGTCATGATCACCGCAATCTGCTGATTGGTATTCATATCAATACGGTGATTATTCTGTTCTTTGATGGCAAAAGAAAACTTGTCGATCTCCATCAAGATATCATTGGTAAAATCTCGCGGTGCCTTGTCTATTTCGTCGATCAACACGACCGAACTTTGCGGTTGTTTCGGTAAAGCTGTAGTAAAAAAGGGCTGATCTTTCTCACTGGGATTTGTAAAGGCAATAGCCTTGCCTAAGGCCTGCAACTCGATAAAATCTGCTGTGGCTGGAGCATCTTCATTTGATTGCCGACGGATATTGGCCGTTTGAAAGTGCGAAATCGCATCATAAGTATAGAACAGATCCCTTGCCGTAGAGGATGTCTTGGTGTTAAACTCCAATACCTCCGGGTAAAAATTACTGCCCTTTCGTTGGCTTAACTCATAAGCGACCTTGGCTGCCAGCAGGGTCTTACCAGTACCGGGCTCCCCCGTCAGCAAGAGCGGTTGTCCCAATTCCACAGCCACTTCATAGGCATTTTGTAAAGCCTCGTGTATGATGTACTTCTTGGCTTTCTCTTCCAGGGCTTTCAGTTTTTCTGGGCTGATGCTCATGAATAGAATCTTTTGTTGTGTTTGACAATGATCTGGGCCAGAATCTGCTCTACATCTTCCATAAAGAATTCATCTTCACTTTGAAAATGTTCCGCAATGATCGCTTTGCGCTCATCCGTACTTAGATCCAAGCTATTTTTATATTTGGCGAGCCATTTCTTAATATCTCTAACTCTTACTGTATTTAGTTCTGGTAGGATTTGAATATGCCCGCCTTCTTTGATCGCCTCTTGCACCTCTTCCTCTATCTCTCCTTCATCCTCTTCATAGATTAAGCCAAAGAAGAAGAGAAAGGTGGGTGAAGTCTCTGGTAAACTAGCCGCACAAAAGGTGTTGATAAACCAATTCACTACGGTAGGGGTAATATCGGGATCCCAATCCCATTCTTGAATACTCAGGAATATACATACATAGTCTTCCTGACCTAAGCCTTTAAGCACAGGGCTACAATCAAAAAGGTCTGCCAGGTTCTTTTTCAATAAAGGTGCCTGATCGTCCACCAACACATTGAGTCCCCCAAAAAGGTTTTTCAGGACATTCCGCTTATAACCATCTTCATTGCGGCTCTCTTCGAAAGGAATGGGAGGGAGTTTTAGGGCTTGGCAATTGCTTTGCACAGTGGTTGTACTGAGAAAGTCTTGCAATTTTCCTTCTAGGTCAAAAGCAAAGCGTTGGAAAAGTCCTTCATGGGCGTGTTGTTCCATGCCATAGATATAGTAATAGTGGACTTTTTCTTTTCGCTTGGCCTCAAAGAGCTCAAAAAATAGATCACTTTGATCCACTCGATCGCAGGTGAGGCGATGATAATCCTGGAGCGGCTTGCCTTCGGTCGGCATCTCAGCCTCATCGGGCAAAGCGTCGATCAGCTCCAATAAGCCCCGGTTAATCTGGGCCATTTTGGCGCTAAACTCACCATCCGTAATGGCTGCTACGCGTCTCGAACTATGAATCTCTTCATAATTACCCTCCAAGGTAATAATGTCATTGCTCTCTTTAGGGTAAGCAGAGAAGGCCTCTCCAAGAACCTTAAAGAGTTGTTGATGTTCATTCTTTCTGACTAAACCTTTTAAGCGTTTCTTTTCGCTCATTGACCTGGACTACGTTGGGTTTTGAGGTGTTGGTAATGAAGTTGCCTAAAGCTTTCTCTAGGAGTTGCAAAAAGCGCTTTTCATTATCAACAGAAAAATTGAGACAATCAACTGATTTAAACCTTAAGTCTAGCAGTTACGTCTCTTTTTGTATTATTCGTAAATATAATAATTTCGGCCATGAAAGCCGAGGGAAGCCAACAATGGGAGGGCTTTTAATTGTACTGCTAAGGTAGCTTCTTTGTTGCATTCTACCTATGGGGCATAAGTCGTGAACCAATCTTCCGTAGGTGTTTTCCCTTTGATCCAAACGATCGCTCCTTGTTTTATGATATACTCACTCATGCCAACGTGACTCCGATTGCTTGGATGCCAATCGTAAGTATAGCCCATCCGTGTCCACGGCGCCCAGTAAGAAGGCGCATCGGCAGACGGCTCGCTGCGTTCATTGTTTTTGATCAGCTCCTGATAGACACTATCATAGGCTGAACTAATACTAGCGTAGGCTCCTGTGGGAAAGTTCAGGCTGCAGGAGAGATCAGAAATTTCTGGATCTCGGCAGGGCCGAAACAAGTCTGACTCTTTTACCCAAATCTCCATAAATACACGACTAGTATCCCGCTGCGGCTGAGGCGCTAAGCCCAATAGCTGTTCCATTCTTAAAGCTAGCCGCTCTCCGGCAAAACGTCGCAACCTAAAGGCCTTGGCCCGTTGGATCATTTCACTTTTCTTAGTCACCCAAGTAAGATAGTTAGAGGAAAAAGTGTCCAGGGAACCTACTGCTGCGTAATAGTTGTCCGCGTCTTTTTTGGATTTCCAGGCCAACATGGGAATATAGCCTTCGCTATTCTGATCTTTTGGACCGATAGCGGACAGGGTTTGATCTGGCACAGCCACACCTTGTGGCCCTATTTGATTGGTTACCAACAAAAAGCGGATCTTTGCCTTTTCTAATTGGCGGTCATTAACTCGACTGGTCGAGCAGGCAGATAATAGCAGTAGTACTAGGCTAGTATAGAGAATATTTTTCATAAGCGTAAAATGAATGAGCCCCTATCCGGAGGACAGAGGCTCAATATAGTTTTCACTTCTCTGATGCGAGAATTCTCCTAGGATTTCTTGAATAATCCACCTAGTAAAGAACCACCCGCACCACCAACTAAGGCGGAAATAATCGAACCGATCATATCATTTGTTCCGCCACCGCCGAACATTCCGGCAGCGCTTAGGATGGCAGGTAATGCGTTTCCGCCAACTGCACCTGCAAGAAGATTGCCTACAAGTCCGAGGCCATTTTTCTTAAGCATATTGCCTAGGAAGCCTCCACCACCGCCTGCGATGGTGTTGATCAAAATTGATGTTAAATCCATAATTGGTTTTGTTGTGTGTACGTTAGTATGCTCTGTTAAGATAGCAATAAATGTTTCGACAACAAAACCGCTTGTCACCCCATTTAGGCAGCAAGTACCCTGATTATTCTACATAGTCCAGTCTCATTCGTACTTCACCACGCATGATTTCAGCTACCTCGAAAATCTTATCGATCATCGCATTGGCATCTTTACCTGGGTGTACTTTCTTAAAGTATTCAGGAACTTTCTGGGGAGACATAAATTGCTTCATGTCCTTATAAATATCAATCGTAGCGTCTTGGTAGGCCTGTTCTGTACCATAAGGCATGACCATTGTTAGAGATGCCCAACCTTTCATATCACCAGCATCTACCCTGGCTTTATGAACGGGTAACCAGATTTCCCTTTCCATCTTCTGGTGTTCAGCCGAGGTATGTCCTTCTTTCAGGGAGAAGAAGTTGAACACTTGCACTTTGGCCTCCAAAAAGTCTTCTGCAAAATTTACATCAACGGCTCTCCAAACTTCGGATTTTACAATATCTCGGAACTCTTCAGTCTTTTGGACCATGGCCATCTCCTTCTCATTTAGTAGTTTCTCCGCGCCTTCTGGAATGAAGGATGAACTTTCATACACAGCAGCCAATTGTTCTTCACCGGAAAATCGATTAATGGTTACATAGTCATATTCGGTATTTGCTCCACGTGGAGACGCTACGCCAAAGAAATACCAACCTTCAGACATTCCTGCCTCAATCCGAGCTTTATGAATCTTTTTCCAGATTCCTTCTAAGGTTTCATAGTTAGCAAATTGACCATCCTTTACTTTCATATAATCGATCATCAGGTAGGTATTCGGCTGGTCAGCCTCTTGGGCGAAAGTAGAACTCGTCGAAAGACACACAAATAGTAGTACCGCGCTTAAGGAAAAGATCAAGTTTTTCATAGGAAAAGTATTGGTTATAAAATCATGTTTTGGTTCATCCAAATAACTTTGAGAGACTTTACGGCAACACTAACATTACTGATGAAAAGCTTCCTTTTTTAGCAGGAGATTAATTGCAAAGAGAGGAGGGAATCGACTGCATTTCTGCCTTTTGGCACTTGGCTTTAACAAAGGTCTTAAATTCCATGAGAGGTTGTACCACATCTTAATGTGGTCATCGAAAAAGAAGGAAGAGCAATAAAAAGATATACGCTTTCAGCCTTGGGTTCTTATCTACGCTCTCAATTTTATTACATTTTTACTAGCTTCACCTGCATGAAAACAAACGAAAAATCTAGCCGCTTTAAGGCAGATGAACTACATCAATTCGCTAGCCAAGTATTTGCTAAGGCCGGCATCGAAAATGATAAGGCTACATGTATGGCCGAAACACTCCTGGAGTCTGATCTAATGGGTCACACCACTCACGGTCTCGCCTTGTTGAAGCCCTATTTAATCTCCATTGAACAGGGGCATATGACTAAGGAGGGAGAGCCTGAAGTTATACAAGATACCGGGGCTAGTGTCACCTGGAACGGACGACGCTTACCTGGTGCCTGGCTTACCCATCAGGCCATTGACCTCGCCTTTGAGCGGATCAAGGAGCATCCTGTCATAACGATAGCCATCCAGCAAAGTCATCATATTGGCTGCCTAGCGGCCTATCCTGAACGGGCTACCGACAAAGGCTTGATGATGCTTCTCTCCTGTTCCGATCCGGGCTTTGATCGCGTAGCTCCATATGGCGGTACTACGGGCGCTTATAGTCCAAACCCGATAGCTGCCGGTATTCCCACCAGCGGGCTCCCGATTATATTTGACATTAGTACCTCCGAAACTGCGGCTGGGATGGTCAACCAGTCCCATAAATCAGGAAAGCGTCTCCCCCACCCCTGGCTACTCGATAATAAGGGGCAAGCCACGGATGACCCGGCCACCTTTTACGATCCAGCAGTTGCCTCTACCATTTTACCGCTAGGGGGGCTTTCCACCGGCTACAAAGGATTTGCCCTGGGAATCATGGTAGAAGCCATGACGACGGCTTTGAGCGGTCATGGTCGAGCAGATGGGCCGATCATTGGTTGGCTGTCTTCGGTTTTTCTTCAAATTATAGATCCCGACGCCTTTGCTGGTTCCGCAGCTTTTACAACCCAAATGGACCATTTAGTGAAACGATGTCTAACCTCAGCTGTCCCGGAGGGTAAACCACCCGTTAGACTTCCAGGGCAACGGGCTTTAGGGCTCCGCAATCAGTATCGGGAAGAGGGCGTCCCTTTGATGCCTTTTGTGGTGGATGGGTTGGAGCAAATGGGTAAGTTATATCATGTTCAGATGCCGGAAGCGCTGTAGGACGGGATAGAAGAGAGGATAAAAGAAGAGGACAGATGTAAGATCGCTGCGCTTGCAGAGGACAGAGGAGAGGATAAAAGAAGAGGACAGATGTAAGATCGCTGCGCTTGCAGAGGACAGAGGAGAGATGTAAGACAATACTACCTGCCATCTACATCTGTCCTCTGGCTTCTGACATCTGACCTCTTATATCTATCTGACATCTGACCTCTAACCTCTAACTTCTAATTACTCAACCCCCATACCTTAACTACCTCCACATAGAAGATAAGATCAGAATTTGGTGGAATAACGGGAGGAGAGCCTCTTTCTCCGTAGCCCATCTGGCTAGGTACAAAGATGGTGGCCTTATCTCCTTCACGGAGCAGCTGGAAGCCTTGATCCCAACCATCAATCACTCGCCCACGACCTAATGGAAACAAGAAGTACTGGCCCCTTTGGAAAGAATTGTCAAACATGGTACCATTTGGCAGTATGCCATAATAATTCACTTCTACGGTTCTTCCCGCTTCAGCCACTTGGCCGGTCCCTCGCTCATGGATGATATAATCCAATCCGCGGTCCGTTTTGACCTGCTTATCTAGTTCCCCGGCCTTATATTGCTTGAGCATATCCTGCACGAAGGTTGCCACCTCCTTTTCCCTGGCCTGTAAAAATCGACGCTTCTTCGCATCTGCCAACTTCTTCTCCATTTGGTTCAATTCATGCTCTGTTTCGCTGATGATATCCGTTACGGTAAGGGTGAAATAGAGGTAGTCGGAGTTTTCGAAACCTGGCGGTTTAGAAGGTAAAGTATCCAATGCAATCGTGATCGTTATACTATCCCCCAAAGCAAGATCAGGCAGGATATCTTGGACCGGATTGGTTGGCTTCGTATCCACCTTTGGTATCTGGTAGAAAGGCGTGGCTCCAGCGCTTCTACTAGAACTGACTATCCTTTGTTCGTTGGAAGTGCGGGCGTGAAAGTAGACGAAGTCGCCCTTCTCAGCAGCCTTGCCACCAGCGGAGTAGTTGAGGCGATAGGTTGTCCCATTGGAAGAAATCAATTCCTTGGGTTGAAAGTTGGCTAAGGGGACGCCTTCCTGCTTTCGATCCAAAGATTCGTATAGAGCCGTATGAATTCTAGGTCGGATATTCTGACGATAGATTTTTGGATTGTTTCGCGTAGGAAAAACGCGATTGGAAAAGAATATATAGAGCAATTCTGTTTCTGGGTCAGCCCAAACAAAAGTTCCTGTATAGCCGGAATGACCGAAGCTTTCCGGACTCGCCTGCTCTGCCACTGAACTAGCAGATTTATCATATTCAATCATCGGTTTGTCAAAGCCTAATCCACGTCGATTTCCTTCTCCACAGTATTGACATTTCGTAAATTCTTGCAAGGCTTTGGCGGCAATGATTTGTTCCCCTCCATAGCTCCCCTCTTTCATATACATTTGAAAGAGTTTAGCCAGATCATTCGCGGACCCAAATAGCCCTGCATTCGCAGATACGCCTCCCATCATGGCCGCCCCTTCGTCGTGCACCGTGCCATGTAACTGGGTCATACGGAAAAAGGTGTCTTTTTCCGTGGGAACAATTCTGTCCTTGGGGTAAAAGCGCATAGGGTTGTAGCGCAGGGTATGTGCTCCTATTTTGTCATACAGATTCTTGTACAAGTAAGATTCGTAATCTTCTTCGACCAAACCCGAAACGATATCTGGTAATAGGTAGAACAAGAGCCCCGAATACACATACTCCTTCTTCTCTAGAAGCGGTGATTTCTTAATGGCCTTCATCATCTTCTTCCGATATCCCTTATGCTGATAGAGGTCATCTGTGATTTTCACATTGTAATCTGCGGAAGGGGTGGGACTAAAGGTTTTACCTCGATAACGTCCATCATTGACCCGGTTCGTATCCCATTTCTTCTGCCAGGGATACCGCGCATTTCCTTTCAAAGTACCTTGCCAGTATGGGATCCATGGCCGTAATTTTGCATAATGGGCTAGCATCTCTCGATAGGTCAAATCAGCCTTATTGGAACCGGAAAAGGCAGGATAGTATTTTTTCAGTGGAGCATCTAGATCAAAGCGATCTTCTCCATATAATTTCATCACGGCGGGCAATGCACTGGTTACCTTAGATACGGAAGCGAAATCATAAATATCTGTTGGGGCTACCGCCCTGCTACTATCGTAGGTGTGATACCCGAAGGCTTTATGATACACAACCGCTCCGTCTTTAGCTACTAAAACTTGCGCTCCTGGAAATGCCCCTTCTCTGATCCCTTCTTCCACAATACTTTTCACCTGTTGATCCAAAAAATAGCCATCGATCCCCAGCACAGCGGGAGGAACATACGCGAGGCGAGCTTTCCCCGATGATACAAAGGTTCGCCCTTTTTTCAAGTCATCGCTGAAGTCTTCGCTCATCTCTCCTCTTGCCCCCAAAGCACCAAAGATAATCTGCGCGGCTACCGATTCTCCCCAAACTGTAGAGGGAGGTACCAATACCAAGGCTTTTATTCCCGGAGGAACCTTCAGCGTATTGGGACCGGAATTACGTGCCACCACAATCACCTTGGCAACCTTGCTCAAAGCCTCCAAATCAGCATAGTAGCCATCGTCAGCAAGTCGTACGTTCCCCTGGTCGTCCAGCATCCCGTCTTGCAAGCCTACTATAAAAAGGCTGTAGTCTTTCGTCCAGGCTTCGATATTGGGTTGGGACATCGATAGCGTATCTATTCGGGTGTATTTTCGCAGTACCGTTAATAGATCATTTCCTTCTTGCAAAGCGGGGATAACGGTATTATCCTCAAACTCATGCTGTAGATAAGCTATCTTTTGCGTTTCCAAGCCCCTGATAGGGATAATTTCCTCATCGTTTTTAAGCAAACAGACTCGATTTCGGGCTGCTTCGAATAGCTCAATGGTCTTACTATCTCGTAGGGCTTGAGCGGAGAGCGATCCCATTCCGATGGTTAGGATAAGGATCAGGCATATAAATTGGGTAATCTGTCTCATTTTGGTATTTTCATCCGGAATTGTACACATTAGAACGCTAATAAACGCAAAGTATTAAACCTTGAGTAAAAAGTTACTGAATAATTGTGTAATCGGACTCTGTCTGTGCTTATTGGGTTGTTCCTCAGCAAGGGTCCTCCCGAAAAGAAACGCAAAAACACTCCACTCCTTGCTAACGGAATCGGCGGTTTTCTCCAAAAGTTTCACAGGCTTTATGTTGTATGATCCCGCTAGTAAGGCGAGCCTGTACAGTCAGGAAGCCGATAAGTATTTTACCCCAGCGTCCAATACAAAGATATTTACCCTTTACACGGCTACTCAATTCCTGGGAGATTCTTTACCGCTCCTACATTACCAAGTGATCGGAGACAGTCTTTTCTTTTGGGGAACGGGAAATCCCATTTTCCTCCACCCTCATCTGCCCCAAAATGACCAGATTCTGCGCTTGTTGGCCCAACACGAAGGTCCTTTATTTTATGCCTCTCACAATTTCCGAGACGAACACTTCGGCCCTGGATGGGCTTGGGATGATTATAACTATGCTTTTCAAGCAGAAAAATCCTCCTTCCCGATTCACGGTAATGTGGTACGGTTTAGCCGGGATTCTCTTCAGGTAGCGAATAGCATGGCAGTGAGCCCAACACGCTTTCGGGAGCAGTTGCGAAGAAATCCGCTCTTCTATGAAAAATCCCCCTATTTTCGACGCCAGGCGATTGATAATGGCTTCGAACATAATCTACTAGCCTTAAACGATACTTCCTACCAAATCGAAAAACCCTTTAAAAGTAGTCCACGCCTGATTGCTCAACTTCTCGGGGACACCTTACACCGACCTGTTGAATTGTCCGAAATCTCTCCAGAGGCTTTGGATCAGGGAAAGACCTTATACCTTCCCTTTCCTGATACGCTCTATCAGCTATTGATGAAGGATAGCGACAATTTCATCGCAGAGCAGTTACTATTGATGTGTGCCGATCGGCAATTAGGATTTATTCAAACCACTCCTTTGATTGAGAAAGCGAAAGCACAACTCTTTGCGGAAGCTCCGGATGAGTTACTTTGGTATGATGGCTCTGGTCTTACGCGCTATAATATGTTCACACCCAGAACGGTGGTTTATGTCTTGGAAAAACTACTTGATGAGTTGGGTTCCCAATGGTTGTATTCCGTCTTTCCCGGCGGGGGTGAAGCGGGTACGATCAGCAACTGGTATGGGACTACGGAGCAACCTTACGTCTATGCCAAAACGGGTACCTTACGCAATAAACACTGCCTCAGTGGCTACCTCTTGACCGATAGTGGAAGAACCCTGATATTCAGCTTTATGCATAATAATTTCCCTACTGGTTCAGAACCTATGAAAAAGGAGATGGAAAAGGTTTTACTATGGATTAAGCAAGAATTATAGCCTTGCCCGAAAAGAACTATTGAAATGAGTACACCAACTTTTATAAAGATTAATAACTGGTTAGCAGAGAAAGCGATCCCGAAAAGAGTGCTACATCACGAACCCACGCCCACCTCTGAGGACTCCGCCCGGGTACGTGGAGAGGATATTGCCATTGGCGGCAAAGCCTTATTGTTGAAATGCAACAAGGACTTTCACCTATTCGTCATCAGCGCTGCTAAAAGACTGGACAGCAAGGCCATTCGAAAATATTTAGGTGTGAAAAAGGTGCGGTTTGCTACGGCGGAAGAATTGATGGATCGGACTGGGCTTGTTCCTGGTTCCGTGCCTCCTTTTGGTCGACCGATCTTAGACTTCCAACTTTACATAGACACTTCGGTAGCTGAAAACCCAAGGATAGCGTTTAATGCAGGATCTATCACGGACTCCATCATTTTAGATATAGAAGATTACTTATCGGTTGCTCAGGGAGAGGTGTTTCAGTTTTCGAAAATGAGTACCTAGGAAGTACTCGTACTCACTCTCATTTTACTCTTACTCTTGCTTTCCTTTACTTCAAAATTAAAGCCATCGGATAAAAATTCCTGGTATTTGCCTTTATCAAAACTAAATAGTCGAGCTGGACGATGCGCGACTCCCTCTTGGCTTTCATTGAGGTCTATGAGGAGATTCATCGATAGGATCTTTTTGCGGAAATTGCGTTTATCTAACGAAACTTCTAGAATGGCTTCGTACAAATGCTGCAGCTCGGTGAGTGTAAACTTGGGTGGTAACAACTCAAAACCAACCGGTCTGGTACGAACCAATCGTTTTAGCATCTGAAAACAGGCTTCGAGTATTTCACTATGGTCAAAAGGAAGGTTATTTACCTCTGAAATAGGCACCCACTTCGCTTTCTTGGCAATTCCGGCGGGCTGTAGCTTGTAGTCAGCGATCTTAATCAGCGAAAAGTAGGCAACGGTGATGACTCGTCCAAAAGGGTGACGATTAGCTTCACCAAAGGTATGAACTTGTTCTAGAAAAACGTTGTGAAGGCCCGTCATCTCCTCTAGCACCCTTACAGCGGCATTTTCCAAATCCTCCGAAGGATAGACAAAGTGTCCCGGTAAGGCCCATTCGTCACTAAAAGGTTCTTCTCCTCTCTTAATCAGCAAGATCTTTAGATCTCCTTCATCAAAACCAAATATCACATTATCTACGGTACAAGCCGCTCCAAAAAATTCTTGTAATTTTGCCATTGTTTTCTGCTGCTAAAGCACTATAATATCCTGTTAGGGAGCAAGTTAATTATTTTAGAGGAGTAACGAAACATAATTAGTGTATTTTTTACAATATCCACCCCCCAGAAGACCTTTGTAGGCTTCTTTTCAGACTAAGTTTTGAGGACATCGCCATTTTTATTAGGAGAGATCAAACTTTCACATTAGCATAAAACCTACTATATTTGAATGTCTATTGACAGAAACTAAGATTGGAATTATTAAAGTGAGTTTGAACTACCCCGAGTTCGCTTACTGACGCTCTCTAAATCAAAACACATGACGCTCAACTGGCGCGCTGCTCCCTTCGTACGCCTATTTCCGAGTTTTGCCCTTGGAATCGGCTTGGCTTCATTCACCTCTTTTCAGCTTAGCACTTGGACCTTGCCTGCTCTTTTGGGCCTATTGGTACTTATGCATCGCTCTAAGCTATTGCCCAATCAACAATGGTGGTTTGGAGTCCCACTTTATGTGTTCCTATTTTGCTTAGGCTATTCCTTGTACCAAAAGCAGCTTGCTCATGTTTACCCAAGCGGTCTGAAGTCACGAGAAGGGACCGAAGTAAGCGCGGTGGGTAAAATTCTTCAGGCAGAACCAGGGAATCGATTTACAAGAATTGGGCTCCGGCTAGATGCACTCTATAGCACGGAGGGCAGCGATAGTTGCACTGGTGGGAGGATACTGCTCTATCTCCCCGATTCAACTACGCATTTCAACATCGGAGATCGTCTTGAATTCCGAGGGAACATTCAGGAGATACCAGGTCCTAAGAATCCAAAGGCTTTTGACTTTGCCGGGTATATGAACGGCCAAGGCTATTATCTCCAAGCCTTCGTAAAGGCGGGAGAATGGAGGCATCTTCCAAGGGCTCAGGTCATGAATATGGTACAATCGACTCAGCAGTTAAAAGCGTATTGTTTAGGCGTTTTGCAGGAGCATCTGCGCACACCCGAAACCTACGCTATCGGCGCCGCCTTAATCACTGGCCATAGAGAGGCCCTATCTCCAGCGCTGCGCAGCAGCTACGCTAACACTGGAGCCATGCATGTATTGGCTGTTTCCGGCTTGCACGTGGGGCTAATCTACTTGGGCTTGCAGTACTTACTGGCTTGTTTAGGAAATTGGTACGGCAATTGGAAATGGCTTCGGGTGGGTTTGCTGCTCATGGGTATCTGGGGCTTTGTCTACTTTACGGGAGCTACTGCTTCGGTCGTGCGGGCGGGGTGTATGTTTTCCTTTATTGTTATTGGACAAGCCCTAAAGCGCTACACTAACATCTATAATACCATTGCTGCCTCTGCTTTTTGCATGCTACTCATCAATCCGCGCCTTTTGTTGAACATTGGGTTTCAACTTTCCTATTTAGCCTTATTGGGCATTATCTTTTTCCAGCCTTTCATTTACCGCGCTTTGTATTTCCGATCTCGAGGGCTAGACTACTGTTGGAAATTATCCAGTGTAGCCTTAGCAGCACAGCTAACAACACTACCTATCAGTCTATTCTACTTTCATCAATTCCCTGTTTATTTCTTGCTTTCTGGCTTGATTGTGGTACCCGCTGCCATGGCCATCTTAAGCCTAGGAATTAGCCTATTCATTTTAGCTAGCGTGCCGTACCTAGGTTCCATGCTGGGAGGATTGCTATTCTTGATTATAAAAGCGATGAATGCTGTTATCTTCTTTCTGGAAGATTTGCCCTTTAGCACTCTGACAGATATTTGGATCCCCCTTGGGGGAATACTCTGCTTATTCCTAGGCATTAGCTTATTGGCCGCTTTCTTACTTGCACCCGCTAAAAAACTGGCCTATGCCCTTTGTTGTACATTACTTGCCCTTTGTATGCAGATATCCTGGCAATCCTGGCAACAGTACAACCATAGAGAAATTGTCGTCTATCAAGTCAAGGGGCAAACCGTAATCGATTGTATTAGTGGTCGAAACGGTCTTAGAATCATCGATTCCACCACCGAAGAAAAAGCCCGGACTTGGGCGACAGATAATTACCTCAGCTATCGCGGGATCAAGCAGCTTGAAACGGTACACTGGCAAGATGCAAGCAGCGGCCCTGACTGGCACTTTCAAGGCGGATTTTTACAGTTCCGAGATTTTCGACTGGCTATCCTCGGTCAATTGCCCAAGGCCTCAACTACTACACTACCTTTTGATCTGGTGCTTTTACATGATGATCCTGACTTTGAGCTCTCAGCCCTGCTTGCGCAAATTCCTGCGCAACAACTTGTCTGGGATGGGTCCAGTTCCTACTACCGTGCGAGGCAATGGCGGAAAGCCTGTCAGGGCTTAGGGGTAAAAGGGTATGATGTAAAGGAACAGGGCGCGCTGGTGATTGAGTTGTAGGTTGCTAATGGAATAGGAACAATAAAGGGGCATAAACTAAAGGTCGGCTTGGGATGTTTTGAAGGAATAGACTATTAAACTGCCCAGCGCCTATGGCCTTTGCTACTAATCAGCACTTCATTTATAAAGAACCCTTAGCGGGGCCAAATCCTCCATTTTTTGAACTAAAGGCGATAGAAGTAGCTACCAGTTGTTGCACCAATACCAGCCATCGTTCGGATCATTACACCATCTTCTTTATGGAAGAAGGGATGGGCGACTATTGGGTAGATTTTAATTCTTTCCAGATTAATGGCGCTGGTATCTTTTTTTTGTCTCCAGGACAAGTGCTTACCGTGGAGGCAGAGTCAATGAAGAAGGGGTATGAGATTACTTTTGATCGTGAATTCTACTGCGTGGAAACGCACGGCAAGGAAATCGCCTGCAATGGTGTTTTGTTCAATAATATGCATCGGGCCACCTTTATCCCTCTTGATCCTACAGATCTTAACACCTTCCAACACTTGATCGGGCAGATGGTCCACGAGTTGCAAAGTCCAGGCCAAGCCCATCGAGATATGCTAGATGCTTACTTGCGCATGTTTCTCATAGAGGCTTTGCGTCGAAACGACAAAAAGGCCACTCCTAGGACTGATGAACGCGATGATCCGAATCGTCTGGTTGGAGAATTCATTGCACTAGTGGACAAGCATTTCAGAAAGGTACATGCGGTGGCCGATTATGCAGAAATGCTCCATGTATCCCCTAAGTCCATTGCCAAGCGCCTCAATGCGACGGGTTATAAAACACCAACGGAGATCATCCGCGATCGAATCGTCCTGGAAGCCAAGCGCGATTTACGCTTCACGCAAAAGTCCGTCAAAGAAATTGCCTTCGATCTGGGATTTGAAGATCCCGCCTATTTTACGCGTTACTTTAAAAAGTCTGCCCAGGAATCTCCTCAAACCTACCGCGCAACCCATCTAGAGAATGGTTAAAAACCAGTAAACTTCGCCATTCAAAAGCCATTTTCAGCTACCTAAAGGCACAAAACTGCAAGTTGGGAACTTCTGTCCAAGTCTTGGGAACTTCTGTCCATTCTATCCGGACAGGCTTGAGCCTATCTTTGTAGTGTCAATAAGAAATGGTAACAGATGAAGACCAAAACTAAAAGTTAAGCAAGTACTTCATCACAAATCCTATACAATGAGAGAGATTAAAAATGTCAGCGAATTCCAAGCTATTGCAGCAGAAAACAAACCGGTATTATTAGACTTTTACGCCGATTGGTGTGGTCCTTGTAAGGTACAGCTTCCTATCGTTGAGCAGTTGGCTGACAAGTACAGCGAAGACTTCATCATTGCCAAAGTAAACGTGGATCATGTAGGTGAATTAGCACAAGAGTTTGGCGTACGAAGTATTCCTAGTTTATTCTTCCTACAAGGAAATGAAGTAAAGGAAAAATTGGTTGGCATCCAGACGGCTGCTACTTTAGAAAAGAAAATTGAAAGCTATACAGTTACTGCATAAGTAATAAGCATCATTGGCATAGCTAATGATTAAATATAAGGCGTAGATTATCGTAACAAGGATGGCCGACTGTCACTGTAAGGTGGCAGTCGGCCTTTTTTCATAGCCTGCCTAAATTAAGTAGTGCGACAATAGATTCTTTTTCAGCAGTGGAAAATCGTCCAGATAGCAGGAACTTTTGTCCATTCATCTGCTGCTCAAAACTTTGCAACTTGCTACTATCATTAACCCATAAATCAAGATAGTTATGCTACTTCGAAAAATTCTTCAAGGTGTGAACGAAACCATTTTTCAACCTAAAGTACAGGCTTGCCCAAATTGCTGGGGCTTTTCTCAATGGGCAGACCAAGACTGTCACACCCAATTTGATTTGGACAAGGGCCAGCAATCTGAGGTGTGGAGTAGGAATGGATTTATTCGTAGATTTGTAAAAAGGGTAATAGGATGATCACCTTACAATATGCAGAACGCAATGGGCCAGTGCAGGAAATAGAGGAAAAACTAAAGGAACTTTCTTTGGCTTTTCGAACTGAATCCGTCGCGCAGCTTGTCAATTTGCAACTCATTGATGGCACCAAGCAAGTTAAAGGTTTGGCCGCGATCCAAGCTCATTTAGACGAGCTGAGCAAGGAGCTGCATCAATGGTACTATTGCAACTGCTAAAACATTTATTGTTTTTATGTTGTGCGTAGAAGGTACGTACAACATAAAAAACCCTACCTCCGGTTACCTTTTGCCTTCCCATACTATTAATAGTAGAAATTACCGGAAGGATGAAAAGGCTTCTCCAAACTATCTACTATTATACTCGTACGGAAAGGATCGGCATTTTGGTGCTCTGCTTCCTTTCTTTAGCCGTACTTTTTCTACCCAGGCTTTTCCCTTTGATCCGACATCCCGTTACTTACGATTTTACAGATTTTCAAGCCCAGATTACTGCCTTACAAGGCGCTGCTGAACCTGCCTCGGTCCAGGTGGAGCGATTCCCTTTTGACCCCAATGAGATCGACCTGGAAGCCTGGCAACGATTGGGTGTGAGTCGAAAAGTAGCACAAACGATTCTCAACTTTAGAAACAAAGGCGGCCACTTTTACCAAAAGGAAGACTTGCAGAAGATTTATGGCTTATCTACCAGCATGTATGATAGCTTAGCGTCTTTTGTTAGTATC
>JAHQWA010000536.1 GCA_019634045.1 Saprospiraceae bacterium | reverse complement strand
CATACACCTCTTTCTCTCCGTCCTTAAACCGGACTTTGATCATGTAAACAAAGACATTGGTATTGTGCCCAGGTGCTTTACCATTGATCACGGGTCGACCGTTGAGTAATCCATTCCAGCCTTCGTTAGCCACATTAGGTGGGAAATTCTTATTGACAAAAACTTGATCTCCCCAACGATCAAAAACACGCATCACTTCTACCTCTTGTACATCCCCTTGCGAAAAGATCATGAACTCGTCATTGTTGCCATCTCCATTAGGGGAGAATGCATTTGGAATGTAAATATTTCTTGGTTCCCGAACTACTACTCTAACCTTATCCTCCGCTACACAACCATTCTCATCAATTAAGGTTCCTACGAATACGGAAGAAAACTCGGGCTGTACTTGCCAAGCGGTCCAACAGGTATCACATCGCAAGCCTTCATTATTGGTCAACCTCAAGCTCTTGATTTCCTCCTGCAATATGGAAACCTCTGGTTTGATGGTAATGCTTTCGCCTTTTTCTATTTTGATATCCGGTCCCAATTCAATCTCTAACTTGCGTCCAGGGTTGATTTTGATTTCCGTCGTAACGGAACAACCTTCTGCATCTTGCGCGCTTATGACATAACTACCTGGAGGTAGTCCCCGGAAGGTATCTTGAGACATGAACCCGCGCCCATCGAAGTCATATAGATATGGCCCTTGGCCCCCGTCTACTTTATTGATTTGAACTTGACCATTAGTATCCCCAAAACACTTCGGATGGTCGACCTCGATTTCTATTCCAACTGGTTGGTTTTCATCGGGGAAGACTTCTACCATATCTGTATCCGTACAACCATTCTCTCTATCTGTCACCACTAAAGTATAAACACCTATAGCGGTAGCATTCAAGGTTTCGCCGGCCTGGGTAGAACCATCAGGTCTTGTCCATAGGAAGTCTAGTTGTCGAGACTCTGAGGGTTGCGCCAAGAGAGCAGCTTCTCCATCGAAACAATCCAAAGTTTGATCAGCGCCGGCAATGGCAGAAGGTGCGGAAGTATTCTGCGCAACGATAATAGTATCGGTGGCGGTACAACCATTATTTACATCTTCAACAATTAAAACAAAGGTACCAGCCGCTGTAGCTGAAGCCGAAAGGGCTGTTGGAGTCGTTCCTAATTCTCCTTCCAATATCTGCCAGGCCACCTCAAATCTAGTCGGATCCCAATCCTCTACAGTTGCAGTGATACTTACATCAGGATTATCGCAAGTTATGATACCAACTGCTTCAGCACTGATATTTGGTAAGTTTCCATCACGAGTTACGGTTACACTATCCATGGCATTACATCCCGTAATTGGATCCAGTACTTGCAGGAAGTATGAACCAGGGTTATCCACCAAGAGTTCTGGACGATTACTATTCCCTATCGGTTCTCGAGCTGTATTATACCATTGGTAGTTAAAGTTGGCATTAAAACTATTGGTATCTCTAACGGTCACGGTAGGTGTATCACAATCCAATTCAAGGTCCCCCGCCAAACCGATTCTAGGCGTGAAGGTAAGATCCACCACCTCTACCGAATCTGCTAAAGAAACACAGCCCGTGTTTCTATCTTCAATCACCAGGCTGTACCAACCAGCATCAGACACCACTACTTGTGCTGCGTTGCTAGCACCGGCTGGGATACCAGGCCCAGTCCAGTCGAAGAGGTAATTGGCTGGATCTAAACTTTCATTACCTAAGGTCACTGCAGAAGTATTACAATCTAAAGCATCTTCTTCCAGCAGCAATACTTCTGGCAAAGCCAACTCTTGTACTAGAATCGTATCCGTCGCTTGGCAACCAGCATTATTGGTCGCTGTGGCATAAAATATACCCCCTCCCTGCACCTGAATAGAAGCTTCACTGTGATCAGTTGACCAAGCTACCGTTTCAAAAACACCGGTTGCCGTCAAGTTAATTTCTTCATTTGGGCAAATAGAAGCAGGGCCAGTTAATGTTAGGGAAGCAGCGGGGAGTAAGGTCACCTCCTTCTGGGCGGTAAGACGACATCCATTGAAGTCCGTAACGGTTAAGGCGAAATCTCTTGCTTCAGTGGGCTCCACTGTTGCCCCTACTAAATTAGGGTCATTCCAAAGGTACTCCCGATACACATCTTGGACGTTCAAACTGAAAGCGGTATTTGGACAAATACCGTCCGGGCCTTGAATCACCGGTTGGACCACCTCAATGGCGGCTATATCTACAGCACCTGTACCCGTACAGCCCGCTGCATCCATTACAGTAACCGTATAGGGTCCTGGTATATCAATATCTATGGTGGGGGTAGTTGCCCCAGTCGACCAGCCAATTGAATCCCAAGTTCCGAGCACTCCAATGGTAGTACTGCCATCTGGGCAAATCCCGGTCACCCCACTAAACTGTGGAATAGGAGACTCATATTCTCCTACTTCAAAATCGATGCTTGCTGCACAGCCATTTTGCCCCACTACACTTACCCCATAGGGGCCGGTCTGATCAATAACAATTGTTGGATCCGTATGCCCCGTACTCCATACCACACTCGTAAATTCATCGCCAAGGTCAATATTTAGGCTGGAGCCGATACAAAACTGCAGCGGTGCAGGTAGGTCGATAGTTGGATTCTCTAAGCCTTCAACCGAGAAATCGAAGTTGTTTTGACAACCATTTTGATCGGTAATCGTAACACTGTAGTCCTCCCCAGGTTGTGAGATTTTAATAGAATCAGCAGTAGACCCTGTTGACCAGAGATAAGCTTGCATATTGGGATTGGCCTTGAGCACCGTCTCTTGTCCTGTACAAATGGCCGGGTTGCCAGATAGCTGAACGTCCGTTGTCGGAAAGGCAGCTAGATCATAGGAAGCTGTATCTCTGCACCCATTGGCATCTTGAACAAACACACTGTAAATCAAGACATTCGTACTTATGTCTAGCGTCTGATTGGTATCTGCTACTCCTGTTGACCATTGGTAAGAAGTATATTCATTGGATAGGCTTAAAGTGCCATTTTGATCAGGACATAAACCGACCGGGCCTTCAATAACAGCGGGAACGGTCACGAGTTCATCTACTAAGAAAGCAGCCTCATCGGTACACCCAAATTCATTCGTCACAGTAAGGTTATAAGTACCTCCTTGGTCTACTTCCAGTGATGCTCCTTCACTCCCATCAGACCAAGTATATCCTGTGTGCGTACTAGTAGGACTAAGTGTCACGGAGGAACCCGGACAAAGGTCTACTTCTTGGACAATATCGAGGGAGGGAGAAGGCCGATTGCTCAAGGTCACTGCATTAATGCCCCTACATCCAAATTCATCCACTACTAATACCTCATAGGTAGCCGCAGCATTGACAGTGATGCTTGGTCCCTCAGTCAGGTTTGACCATACGATAGTTGGATATAAATTTTCGTCTACAACAGTAAGCGTATTGGGCAAGCCATCACAAAGGGTGGTATCTCCTTGAATGGCAGGTACCGGGATCTCATGAAAGGTAATAGGGAATTCAATGGTATTAGCACATCCATTATTATCGGTTACGGTCAGAGAATACTCCCCAGTATTAGCTACCTGGTTTAAAGCTTCCGTTACACCATTTGACCACTGATAGCTGGCAAATGATTCATTGGGAATTAAAGACACCGTATCTCCGACACAAGCGTTTTCTGGGTAAGTAGTTGTTACCGTCGGTATATCAAACGACTCCACCGCGATAGACCCCACTCCTGTGCAACCGTTAATGTCCGTAACAGTTACCGAGTAAGTATCCCCCGTAGAAACAGATAAGGTACTAGCTGTGGTGCCATCTGACCACTCGTATTCGCTAAATGTATTGTTAATGGTAATTGTAGCAGCTTGATCTCCGCATATTGGTGCCCCTTGCAGAGCTAGTGCGGGAGTTGGAGCAGACAAGGCCGCTGGCGTAAAGGAAACGGTCGTTTGGCAACCCGATTCTTGTGTGACGGTTAATTGAACGGCTTCGCCTGTCGGGACTTGTACTGTTGTATCCAGGCTTCCATTAGACCATTCATAGTCTGTGAAGTCGTTTTGCACATTTACTGTAGCCAGCTCCCCTGGACAAAGCAAAGCTTCCTGGGTGATTACAGGCTCGACGCCTCCAACAACCGTGATTTTGACTTTATCTGAGCGGTTACACAATCCTTGTTCAACCGTAATCTCGTATTCCAATTCTCCTTCGAAACCAGCAGGTACAGAAATCAATGGTTGAAGAATATTAGCACTATCCAGTAAAGCCATAGCTTCAGGGGTGCCTGACCATTGTACACTAATGGTATCATCACTATTCGTTGATAAGGAAGCGTCTAGTCTAACATCAAAGTTATCCGCCTTACAATAGGTAAGATCTGATCCAGCATTGACAAGGTTTATGCAGGACGGGTCCGCAACGCAGTTGAAGTAATTTGAAGCTTCTCCTCCCCATTCAATGGCGAAAGCATTGGAAAATCCCGTAAACTTCGTAACAAGCATATAGAAGCGATCACCCGGTTGGGCCACTAAGGGCAAGATAAAGCCATCTACCTCAATACCTGTAATGGGATGCACAAATGCTGGCTCTTGAGATTCCTGCGCCCCTCTACCCATGCCTGTATACGGGCAAAAGGAGCATAAACTCCGGGCAAAAGAACAGCGTCTAGGAGACCCTAAGCTATCACAGTTTAAGTTTGGGCCATATATAGCAAAATCAAAGTCTTCCTGTTGCCAGGTATCCGTAGAATCTGGCGGAAAGATGACCATCTCTAGCTCACTATTCGGGGGCATATCATCCCGAAATTCAAAGTACACCCAGGTACTATGTAGACCTTCACCGGTCTCTAGACATCCACGGTCGTTGTTTGGGTTATTAAAATCATTGAGCTCGAGTGCACCGGAAATAATATCTATAGTATCATTTCCACAGATGGGAATAGCACCTAGACAGTCCCATCTGGATTGAGCGATTAAGTTTCCCCCTACAAGACTCGCCATGACAAATAATAGAATTACTCTCAATGGCAGCATTTTAATCGGTTTTATACTGTTCAAAGGGTAGCCGCAATTGGCCTTAGATACTGTCCTAAGGGATTACATTTCTGGCTTGTTCATGGGAGAAAGCTGGGGTAAACATTGAACATGGCAGGATCTTAATGCCTTGCATAGGGCAGCAAGGATGCACTAAGACAATAGTCCATAGTGGGGGGAGGTTGTGTGGTAAATTTGTGGATTTACCTAGTTTCGCTCATAGTATAAATAGAAAGAAATATAGAAATGACTAGAACGTATCAACAAGAATGTTCACTATTTATTTTGGATACGGAACATAAAGACTTACGTCTTTTGTTCAAAGCAAATATAAGAGTTATTTTTAATTTAGTAGCTCTTATATTTGCAAAATAATAAAATTATCTTTTTTAAATTTCTTAATTAACTGTAGATCAATAAACTACACAACACCTCTTCTTTTCAACTCTTGATTCACCAACTGATACTCTCGGCTCATATCACCTGTTACGGAAGAGTTCTCCTGAGCTCGCCTGATCAGGTAGGGCACCACATCTCTGACTTGTCCATAAGGGACATATTTGGCCACATTATAACCAGCCTGAGCCAAGTTAAAAGTCAGGTTGTCACTCATTCCATACAATTGACAGAAATTGAGATGAGGATGGTCCAAAGGCAATTGCTTGTGCGCAAGCAACTCGGCCTGCAACAGTGCACTTTCCCGATTGTGGGAAGCATTGCACGAAGCAATATCCTTATAATTATCCACACAAAACCGTACCGCAGCATTAAAAGCGTCGTCCGTAGCTGCTTTGTTTAAATGGATGGGCGAAGTATAACCTAGGTTGCTCGCCCGATCACGTTCTTTTTCCATGTACGCTCCCCGCACCAACTTGGCCCCAAGCATATAGCCTCCCTTCTTGGCCAAGTTGTAGGAATGAACTAAAAACTGCAGTCGATCAGCACGATACATTTGGAAAGTGTTATAAACAACCACTTTTCCTCTGTTATACCGACGCATCATGACTGTCACCAAATGATCAATGGTATCCTGAATCCAGCTTTCTTCTGCATCAAAGAATACCTTGACACCATTTGTACTAGCTACATGACAAATGGCATCCATTCTTTTTAGTATGTTGCGATATTCCGGTCTCGTTTCCGAGTTAAATGGGACCTGTTTTTGGACAGCGGCCAAGAGATCAAACCTGGCCATCCCGGTAATTTTAGTACTTACGACTGGGATCCCCGAAGTATTCGAGGCAAATTCTATAGCGCGGATCGTTTCGTTCATGGTAATGTTAAAATCCTCCTCTCGCTGTTTTCCTTCTGCCCCATAATCTAGGATCGTCAACACTTTGTGTTTGGCTAAGTGATCTACTGTTTTTTGCGTTTCCAAAAGTGTAGTCCCGCCACAAAACTGATCAAATATCGTTCTTTTCACTAAGACTTCAACAAAAGGCAGATGTAATTTAATAGCAGCAATACCTAATTTTGACCCGAGACCTACTAACCAGTGCTTATTCATCAGCCCAAAAAGCCAAGCTGATTTCCTCAGTTCCTTATCAGTCTTATGCGCAAAGGCTATTTCGGTATTGTCAAAGTCAATGTTAACCATAGGCATTTGATCGCCAGCAATGTTTTTAGCCATCTTTTCCAGCTCCTTCGAAATTTTCGGCACGGGTTTGCCCAATTCTTTCATACAGCAGGTTTAGTTTGTCGTCCAAATTTCCCAGGACTTTTCAGCTTGCAAATGCAACATTTCTAAACCATTTAGAATGTAGGCACCTTGCCGTTGAGCTTTCTGTAAAAAAAGAGTAGCCTTGGGATTATAAACTAGATCAAAACATAGATGGTTTTCACCAATGTAATGATACGGAATATTGGGGAAAGAATCAACATTAGGAGACATCCCCAGCGGTGTCGTATTTACGATTAACCTATACTGTTCCAGCGTGTTCTGGTTCAATTCATCATAGGTCAATATGTCGGTTCCTGATCTTCGAGATACGTAGACAGCTTTAATTCCAGCCTGCTCGAGCGCATACTTCACGGCTTTTGCAGCTCCACCAGTTCCAAGAATTAGTGCATGCCCAATATCCAATCCTTGCTTATCCATTGCCCTAGTCAATGAAGTGCTAAATCCGTAGATATCGGAATTATATCCGAACCATCCCTCCTCTCTAATCAGAACGGTGTTCACAGCTCCAATAGCCTTCGCTCCTACCCCTAGTTCTTTCATATAGGGTAAAATCTGTTCTTTGTATGGAATGGTTACATTTAGACCTACCAGATTAGGGTTTTGTTCAATGAGTTCCGGTAATTTCTCGATGGAATCAATCGGAAAGGCTTCATAGTAGCTATCCTGAATTCCTTCCTTCTCAAATTTCTCAGCAAAATAGCCCTTCGAAAAAGAATGAGAAAGCGGGTATCCAATTAAGCCGTACAAATATTTTACCTCCTCTCGTTTCATGCTCACGCGCTCCTTTAGTGTTTTTGATCTACTGATTTTGCCCCCAGTCTTTCTAGACCGAGAATCAATACAATGCCCACGACCATTAATAACAAGGCCATCGCTACTTGCGGATCGCCCTCAAATTGGCCAGGTAAGACACTCTTTTCCAAGAAAGGAACCGTCTCGCCCTTACTATCGGTGCGATACTCTAACACATTTCTCCATGGCCAAAGTTTATTCAATGAACCAATTAAAAAACCTGTTAGCAAAGCAATGGTAATATTTCGATAATGCTTGAAGGTCCAAGACAGCACTCTTGAAAAAGTGGCCAAACCAAACAAACAGCCCAATGCGAAGACGCCTACGATTATCAAGGCCGAAGCATCAAAGGTTTTCAAGGCCTCACGGACCGTAGGAAGGATAAAAGTGTACATCCCCATTAGCAACAAGATGAAGCTTCCTGAGATTCCAGGCAAAATCAAAGCTGAAATCGCTATGGCTCCAGCTACGAAGACCATCACTAGCGATTCTGATCCTTGACTCGGGCTGGCTACCGTAATATAATAAGCTAAGGCCGTACCAAAAACGAGCGCTATAACCTCCATTAGTCCCCAACCTTGGACTTGCCGTGCCATATAAACAGCTGAGGCTAGAATTAAACCAAAGAAGAAGGCCCAGAGTAGCTGGGGATGCGTTTCTAAAAGATGAACCACAGTAAAGACACCACTGACGATGCCAATGACCATTCCAGCCAATAAGGTTAGCACAAATTCCCCATTTGCAGCCTTCCATGCTCCTGCAATTCCACCTTCCTTAAACCCCTTGAATAAATCAGGACCAAGGACAGATTTGATGGTATCGATGAGCTCTTCGTAAATCCCACTGATGAAAGCAATAGTTCCACCAGATACACCTGGAATCACTTCCGCGATGCCCATCGCCATTCCTTTTAACAATAAAGTAATCCGATTCATCATGTGGGCAAAGGTAATTTTCTAGTAGAATAAATTATTGATTTTTATCATAAATTTTCTCCTGATTCGTCCCTGTTAAAGGGGCTTTGGTCTCGATTCATTCTAATAGCTATAGTCTCTATCCTCAATCAGTCCTTTACAGCAAATTCATCCGGGTATAAAAGATACTTCTTTCTCTTTTGTTTGAATTGGCTCAGCTCAGGCTCCCAACTTTTTCTAATCTGCTGTTCAGACCAGCCAGCTTTAACTTGCTCTCGCAATGACTCTCCCCCTGCTAGCTTATCAAAGAAATTACTCTGCAAAAAGAATTGATCCTTTTTAGGTGCATTTTCATAGACTTCGATTAGATAGGATAAATTAATCCGAGCTTCTTTTCTGATCACAGCCTCCTCTCGTTTAGTGAGGTCAAATCCTTTACAGAGCTGATCCTGATGTTTGGGATAACGAGCGCCCGGTTTAGGCATGGGTGTGAAAGCAAACTCCTCCGAAGGATAATCGGGTAAGCCAATTAATTGAAATTGCTTATCCGTACCTCGCCCGATACTCACCTGTGTGCCTTCGAAGAAACATAAAGAAGGATAAAGGTAGATGGCTCGATTATTAGGGAGATTTGGGGAGGGCTTGATCGGTATGGTGTAAGGTGTTTGATGTGTATAGCCAGCGCAAGGAATGACCTTAAGATCACATTTCGATTCCTCACCTAACCAGCCTTCCTCATTGACCATAGAGGCATACTCCCCCACCGTCATGCCATGTACGACTGGTATTTCATGCATCCCCACAAAGGACTGAAACGCTGGATCTAGCACCGGTCCATCCACATAATGACCATTAGGATTAGGGCGATCCAATACCATAAAAGAAATTCCTTGTTCTGCACAGGCTTGCATGACATAGTGCATGCTGGAGATATAGGTATAAAAACGCGCACCTACATCTTGAATGTCGAAAATCACCCAATCCACACCGGCCAAGTCCTCGGCAGAAGGCTTTCGTTTTTTACCGTACAAGGAAGTGATGGGTATTCCCGTAGCTATATCTCGACCATCTTTAATCTTTTCTCCTGCATCGGCCGTTCCTCTAAAACCGTGCTCAGGCGCAAAAATCCGAGCAATATCTAAGCCTAAGCTATGCAGAGAATCAATCACGTGCATGCTTCCCATTCTGGAAGTTTGATTCACCACAAAGGCAACCTTTTTGTCCTGGATTAAAGGCCAATACAAATCCAGGCGCTCCGCCCCTACCTGAAGGCTCGGTGGCTGTTCTATCGTAAACTTACCTAAGGCTGGTTGCTGCTTATTGGTAGAACAATAGAAATTCAAGAAGCTAAAAAATACAACAAAAAATTTTATCTTCACGACCAAATTGTTTTAACCTGGTGACAAAAAAGAAAGAATATACCATCATTGATATTGAGACTACTGGGGGTCGCGCCAGCCGAGACAAGATCACCGAAATTGCCATCATCCGGCATGATGGTGAAAAGATAATTCAAACTTTTGAGACTTTAATTAATCCGGAATGCTATATCCCCTATGGCATTACTCAATTGACCGGCATTAGCCAGGATATGGTTGCTGATGCCCCGAAGTTTTACGAAGTAGCTAAAGAGATCGTCCAACTAACGGAAGGTGCTGTTTTCGTTGCCCATAATGTACGTTTTGATTACACTTTTATTAGAGAAGAGTTTCTGCGACTCGGCTACACTTTTAGCCGTCGACAATTGTGTACGGTGCGATTAAGCAAACAGGCTTTTCCCGGCCTCGGCTCCTATAGTTTAGAGAATTTGATCCGTCACTTTCAAATCCAAGTCGATGCCCGACACAGAGCCATGGCGGACGCCAAGGCTACCACAGAATTATTCGAGTTTATTCTAGAGAAGAAAGAAAACCGTGAAACGGCAGACAAGATCATCAATCTCGGCATTAAGGCTTCGAAGCTACCGAACGACATTACCTTGGAGCAAATACATAGCTTGCCCGATGCCTGTGGAGTTTATTATTTTCATGATCAAGAGGGAAATGTAGTCTATGTCGGCAAAAGCATCAACATTAAAAAGCGCATCGCTGAGCATTTTGCCGATATGACGGAGAAGGGAACCAAGCTCCAAAAAAGAGTCTGGGATATCACCTACGAGCTAAGCGGTAGTGAGTTGGTTGCCCTCCTGCTAGAGTCCTATGAGATTAAGCGCCTTTCGCCGCCCATCAACCGGGCCCAGCGAATGCGCAATTTTCCTTTTGTGATCCACTATTACTACAACGACGCCGGCTACCTGTGTTTCGACGCGGCAAAGGTATTGGCAAAAGACCGTAAGCGATATAATATAATTGCCCAATACCCCAAGTTGAGTCGAGCCAAGGGGCATATTAGTCGGATGCTATTAGAATATGAACTGTGCGCGCGATATTGTCACTTACAAGCTAGCAATAGTGCTTGTTTCAATTATCATATCAAACAGTGTCATGGAGCCTGCATAGAACTGGAAAGTGTGGAGTCTTACAATGAACGCGCCGAGGAGGTCAAGGAACGGTTATCAACCGTATTTGAAGAAGACTTTCTTTTGATTGACAAAGGGAGAACCCCTGAAGAAATCTCTGTGATCCTGGTAGAACATGGCAAATATGCTGGTTATGGATACGCCACGGAAGAAGATGCACAACAAGGCATTGAAGCCTTGCGTGATGTGATTAAGTCCTTCCCTGGAAACCCGGAAACCACCAAGATCATTCAACGTTTTATGAGTCAGCATCCCGATCTTAAGATCCTAACTTTACCCAATCAAGATTGACAGAACCCTGCCTGACCATTCTTACCTTTTGAGTACTATGTTTACGTGCTTGCGATTGTCTAAATCGAGTTCCTTGCTGTCCCAGCTTCTTTAATTAACAACAAAAATTGACCTAGAACCGAACAGAAGCTCCCCCGTCTTGTACCGCAGCTGTGCATTCCCGTACCTCCTTACATATATGTACTCCATTGTTTTTCAGCCAATAGTATATCTGCAAATGGACAATTGTGAATTTCAAACCACGATATCAATTAAATGAAGTAGCTTTGCGCCCGCGACTTAACAAGCAGGATAGATAACAACCAACTAAATGTTTTTCAGATACCAGCTAAAACCAGGCCTGGTGAGGATGAGAATGTTCATACTCGCCAAATGTCCTACCTTTATCCGTTTTTATTACAAATACCTTTGGCGCCCAAAGCCCAATAGCTTAGAAGCTGTGCTGGATGATTTTTCTAGTCAACAGGAAAACGTATTCTTCGTACAAGTCGGGAGTAATGACGGATTTCAACATGATCCACTCTGCAAGTTCATTAAGCGGGATGGTTGGCGCGGGTTGCTCTTAGAGCCCCAGCCCAGTGCCTTTGAAAGCTTACAATACATCTATCAGAATGATCCTGTAACCCCGATCAATCGGGCATTGGATCAGGAGGATAAGCAGCGGAAGCTCTTCAAGGTGGCCTTTTCGACAGCTCGTTGGGCTACCGGATTGAGTTCCTTCAATCGCTCTCAATTGGTGGCCATGCTTAAATCTGGGCACATTACTAGGCAGTGCAACAAGTATGGCATAAACATGCCGGAAAAGGAAGAGGATGTCATTGGGCATGACTGGATCCAATGTTCAAGTTTTGAGACCTTGATCCGGGAAAACGAGGTAAAACAGGTCGATCTCATTCACATTGATACGGAAGGATATGATTATGAAGTGCTAAAAATGTTCCCATTTTGCACTTTTCAACCGAAGGTGGTCATCTTTGAACACAGCCATTTAAACCCATCCGATAGAATGGCTGCTACAGAAATGTTGGAAGGACAAGGGTATACAGTAGCAAGTTATGGGGCGGATACCCTGGCTTTAAGTCACTAGATCCTTGCTGCTGGACTTAAGTGCGTCGGTGATCAAACTTTGGGTGGAAAATCGCCCCTTTTTTGCTGATATTTCCTTGCTTTCCCTGAGCATATCTTCCGATATGGCCTGCGAAAAACGCTTCGTCTGAGCAAAACCTGGCCTGTCATCAGGCAGGAAATCACACTTTTCTCTGCCAAATGATGAACTAAGACAGCTGTTCGGCCATTTGAGTCTGCAAGTTCAGTGCGGCTTTTCTAGCTTGAGTAGCAAAATCTTCTCCCTGTCCAGCATAGATGATTCCTCTCGAAGAATTGATTAATAGCCCTACATCTTCGTTTTGTCCAAATTGAGTGACCGCTTCTACGGTTCCTCCCTGGGCACCAACACCGGGAACCAGTAGAAAATGTTCTGGTGCGATCCGACGGATCTCCGCAAACTTTTCTGGGTGTGTGGCTCCAACGACGTACATCAAATTGGCAGTAGAGCCCCATTCTTGGGCCTTACGCTTGACTTTTTCGTACAGCGGTATTCCTTCTTCGGCTTGTTGCGTCATCTGGAAATCTTGACTTCCTTTATTAGAAGTTAGGGCTAACAAGATGACCCACTTAGCAGGAAACTCTAGGAAAGGCGCTACAGAATCTATCCCCATGTAGGGAGCCACGGTTACAGCGTCAAAATCCAAGGTTTCAAAAAAGGTTTTGGCATACATTTTAGACGTATTTCCAATATCACCTCTTTTTGCATCAGCTATGGTAAAGATTTCCTTAGGAATATAGGCCATCGTCTTAGCCAAGGATTCCCAACCTTTAGCTCCCAAAGATTCGTAGAAGGCCAAGTTGGGTTTGTAAGCCACGCAAAGATCATGGGTGGCATCAATGATCTGCTTATTAAACTCAAAAATGGGATCGTCGTGGGAAAGAAGATGTTTTGGAATGCGATTAATATCTGTATCCAAGCCAATACAAAGGAAGGACCGTTTGGCTCGGATTTGGGCAATGAGTTCCTTTCTAGTCATTTGTTACTTTAGTGAATCGGACAACACTATACAGAAATGCCATTTATAGCCTCTACACCAGCGATCTGAGGTAATTGTCCTCTGATCGCTTGTTCGATACCAGCGCGCATGGTCATGGCAGACATACTACATCCTTCGCAAGTACCGAGCCACTTGATCTTTACAATATGATCTTCAGTTACATCTACTATCTCGACATTACCTCCATCAACAGCCAAATGGGGCCTCACCTCATTCAAGGCTTGGTCTATTTTGGATATTAATTTTTGTTTCTCACTAGTTGACATCTATTCAATGGTATTTAAAGCATTATGCTTCTCTTTGCCTTTCTAGCATCAAGGAGCTTGAATGTACACATCCTATATCTAAGGTACAAAAAATTGCACTATTGAGTTTTAATTTGCACCATCTGCGTGGGAGCTTTCATCTCATTCCGCATGGCTACCTGCCGAGCTGTATTTTCTGCAATTTGCATGATAGCTTGCTGTGTTATGGGATGATCCTCTAGTACTATGGGTTTCCCAGCATCGCCAGCCTCCCGCACAGCTTGCACCAAAGGGAGTTGCCCAAGGAGTACCGTATTCGCCATTTTTGCCAGCTTTTTTCCTCCTCCCTCACCAAATAAATAGTATTTATTATCAGGAAGTTCCTCTGGAGTAAACCAGGACATGTTTTCTACTACTCCCAAGATGGGTACATTCACCGAAGGCAACATAAACATATTCATGGCTTTCACGGCATCAACCACAGCCACCTCTTGCGGCGTGGTGACCATTACAGCTCCTGTCACCGGAACGGATTGCACTAAACTCAGCTGAATATCTCCTGTTCCTGGAGGTAAATCCACTACTAAGTAATCTAGTTCTGGCCAAATCGTATCATTAATGAATTGCTTAATGATACCTGCCAGCCTAGGCCCCCGGAGTACGACCGCCTGCTCCGGTTCAATAATGAAGCCAATGGAAATCACCGGCATGCCATAGGCTTCTAAGGGAATTATCTTCGGCTGACCATATAAGGTCTCTACTTTGGGACGTTGTCCGCTTAAGCCAAACATGGTCGGGATAGAGGGTCCATATAGATCTGCATCCATCAAGCCAACTTTGGCTCCTAGGGCTTTTAAACCTAGCGCCAGATTGGTGCTTACGGTAGATTTCCCTACCCCTCCTTTCCCAGAAGCCACGGCAATAATGTTCTTCACTTGTGGTAAGACTCTGGCTGGAGCTTGCGCAGTAGGATTATTAGCTACCATATGCACGTGTACCTTCGCTTGAGGATAAACCTCTTGCAAAGCCGCCTGACAGGCAAAGTTTAGCTCAGATTTATGGTCCGCATTGAGACTAGGTAACTCAATCGTAAAGCTGATACTATCTCCCTCAACTTTTAGATCCAGCACCATATTCCGAAGAATAATGCTTTGACCGGAAGTTGGATCCTTTACCTTGGCCAAGGCCTCTGCTACTACACTCTTATCTATTTCCATGCTTTTAAAATTAGACGCTAAGCTACTAACAAAAAACGAAAATGTACGTGCTAGCCCAATCAGAATGCTGCTCAATATGGGCAGGCAAATCCATGATTAAATTTAGGTCTCAGAAAAACCCTCCCTTTTATAACCCATTTTAAGTCTCAGCTGTTTAAAGAGCTGGTAGGAATCGATTCAAACTTTTACCAAAAAGGAATCCAAATTATCCAGTAAAAATCGGGAAAAGTATACATTTGCAGCCTATGAATGTATTCTACAATTTAGAGGATCTGCCGGAATTCAAAGAAGCTGTGATCACGATCGGTTCCTTTGACGGAGTGCATAGCGGGCATCAGAAGATCATTCAGAAAGTAAGACAACTTGCTCAGAAGGTTGGTGGAGAAAGTGTCATCATTACTTTCCATCCACATCCACGCCTAGTAGTATACCCAAGAGATAAGAGTCTCAAGCTAATCACAACCATTGAAGAAAAGGTTGAATTGTTTCGCCAATGCGGAGTGGATAATCTCGTCGTCGTTCCCTTCACGGTGGCTTTCTCGCAGCAAACCGCGGATGAATACATCCAACAATTCCTCGTTGGACGTTTCAAGCCCCGATATATCGTAATCGGTTATGATCATCGCTTTGGCCTAAACCGACAGGGAAACATCGATTATCTAAAGTGGCACGGGAAAGATCTGGGTTATGAAGTGATAGAAATTGAAAAGCAAGAAATACAGGATATTGCGGTCAGTTCCACTAAAGTGCGGCAAGCCCTCGATGTGGGGGATGTAAAATCTGCTAGGCAGCTCTTGGGGCATTCCTTTTTATTGAGTGGTAAGGTGATTCAAGGCCAAAAAATTGGGCGCACCATCGGCTTTCCTACTGCGAATATCGAGGTCTCTGACAAACACAAACTTATCCCTCCTTATGGCATTTATGCAGTAAAAGTCTGGCTGGAAGAAAAACAGTATGGAGGTATGCTGTACATTGGCGATCGCCCAACCTTAGAACAACATACCAATCAGACCATTGAAGTCAATATCTTCGAATTTTCGGAAGATATATATGGCAAAGAACTTACAGTCGAATTTGTTGATTTTATTCGGCACGATATGCGTTTCGATAGCTTGGAGGAACTACAAGCCAAGCTTGCCGAAGATAAACTATCTAGTCAACAAGCTTTGGCCAAGCATTCCCAGGATGCCGTTTCGCAATTGGAAGTCACCTCCGTGGTACCCGAAGTGGCCATTGTCATTTTAAATTATAATGGCCAAACGTACCTCAAGCAATTTCTACCCTTCGTATTGGCAAGTGAATATGAGAACCTGACTATCTACGTAGCCGATAATGCCAGTACGGATAATTCCAAAGAGGTATTATCCGCTTTCCCTAACATTAAGACCTTGTTTTTACCAGAAAACGGGGGCTTTGCCCAAGGGTACAACGAAGCGCTAGAGCAGATTGATGCGGACTACTACATCTTACTCAATTCCGATGTGGAAGTCAGTCCAGGTTGGATCAGGCCGATTATGAAGGTCTTTGCGGAGCAGCCAGAAGTGGCCGTTTGTCAACCTAAGATTCTATCCTTTCACGAGCGAGAACACTTCGAATATGCTGGCGGGGCTGGCGGTTGGATCGATCATTGGGGATACCCTTTCTGTAGAGGAAGAATCTTTGGTAGCATGGAAAAAGATGAGGGGCAGTACGATGATGAGGCCGAAATATTTTGGGCTAGTGGCGCGGCCCTATTTATTAGAGCTCCCATCTTCCATCAAATTGGCGGTTTTGATCCCGACTATTTTGCGCACGCAGAAGAAATTGACCTATGTTGGCGAATCAAACGAGCCGGGTATAGCATCAAAGCTGTACCTGATTCCGTGGTATACCATGTAGGAGGTGGAACCTTAAATTACGATACGCCCAAAAAGGTGTATTTAAACTTTCGTAATACGCTCTATAACATCGTCAAGAACGATCCACTTCCCAAGGTACTGTGGCTGATCCCACTCCGTTTGGTTTTAGATGGCTTGGCCGGCCTTTTGTTCTTAGCTCAGGGAAAATTCCAACTCATTAGTTCGATATTAAAGGCCCATTGGTCATTTTTCCCTAAGCTCCCATACACCTGGAAGAAACGCAAACGCTACCGGGCCATGATTGATAAAATCCGTATCAGGCCCACTGCTCGACTAACTGCCGTATATCCGCGAAGTGTGGTCTGGCAATATTATGCTCAGGGACGGCAAAAATTCAAGGATTTGCTATAGGGATATGAAGAGAAAGGATGCTATCGATATCATATATGAAGACGAAGCCTTATTGGTTATCAATAAAGGTTCAGGCTTACTGAGCCTACCGGACCGTTTCAAACCTGAACTTCCCAATATCAAGGACTGGGCGGATCGCCACTGCGGAAGAATTTGGATCGTCCACCGACTAGACCGTGATACCAGTGGTCTGTTGATTCTAGCCAAAAGCGAAGCAGCGCATAGGCATCTGTCTCTACAGTTTGAAAACCGCCAAGTTAAAAAGTACTACTTAGCATTGGTCAAGGGCAGACCGGCTCCATCAAGTGGAACGGTAGACCGTCCTATTGCAGCTAACCCGCACCGTCCCGGACGTATGATTGTTAGCAAGTCGGGTAAAGAAGCTTTGACGTCTTACGAAGTCCTAGAAAGCTTTCGCGCTTATAGCCTTTTACACGTCTCCATACATACCGGGCGAACACACCAAATTAGGGTGCATATGAAAGCGATCGGTTGCCCGCTTGCCATCGATCCGATCTACGCCGATGATAAGGGAATCTTCCTTTCACAGCTAAAAGGTAAGAGCTATCAAATCGGCAAAAACAAGGAAGAACGTGCCCTTATTCAACGATTAAGTCTACATGCCAAACAACTAAGTTTCCTTCACCCTGTTAGTAATAAAGAGATTTCTTTCGAAGCCCCCTTACACAAAGACTACCGAGCGGTCTTGAAACAATTACGCAAATGGAGTACTTAGCTCCATAAATTCGTCCCTATCTCATAGCCCCATAAATTTCATAAAACCGGACAAGCTAAATTTTTCAGCATAGCCGCCAGAAGGATATAAATCCTATATTTGCGGTGTCATAATAGAAGCTATCTATCCGAGGAAGCTCCATGCTGTTGCACATTATTTTCAACACTAACAACTTGGACATCCTCCAAAAAAAAAGAATTCTGAGCATGGTTGATCAACAGACTACACAAGGAATCTTGGATGTGCGAAAATGGGATTCCATCTTTGAAGAGCGGCAATCCGAATATCAAAACGCGATGCCCTATCCGCATGGTAAATTTGAAAGTTTCCTGGAGGAATGGGCGGCTCATAAAGCCATGAATGCTTTTCCAAAGGTCAAGGATGCGGGTTGGATACACTATGTGCATGTGAATGAAAAGAAACATGGTCTCAACAAGATGGATCTCATTCCAGCCTTTTTACAGGAGGTCATCAGCGTTCTGAACAGTGACGAATTTGTCCATTCTTTAAGCAAATTGACCGGTATAGCCGGATTGAAAGCGGATCCTAGCCTGGAAGGAGGTGGACTGCACCAAAGCCAGCGAGGAGGGTATCTAAATATACACGCTGATTTTACGGTACATCCGCACAAGAGAAATTGGCGAAGACGAGTAAACGTATTGGTTTATCTCAATGAGGATTGGTTAGAAAGCTATAAGGGTGATCTGGAGTTATGGTCAAGAGATATGAAGCAATGCGAGCAAAAGATTAGCCCCATTTTCAACCGTTGTGTAGTGTTTAACACAGATGAAGATTCCTTCCATGGTTTGCCGGAAGCCATCCAGTGTCCGGAAGACATGACTCGGAAATCTATCGCTCTGTATTATTTCACAGAGGAAGATAACGTTCCTAAGAAACGTGCTACCAATTATAGAGCCCGACCGGGTGATGGAATCAAAAGTCTTTTCATCTATCTTGATAAGCAATTGATTGCTATATATAACATCCTTAAGGGATGGCTGGGGATTAACGATGATTTTGTCAGTAAAGTATTGAACTTCTTCAGTCGAAGAAAGAAATAGTATGGATAAGCAAGCGGTGAGATATTCACTCCTATTTACTGGATTAGGAGCCCTGTTTTTTGTCTCTTTTCTAGGTGGAGTGCATTTATTCGATTGGGACGAGGTAAACTTCGCGGAGATCAGTCGTGAAATGATCCTTACGGGTGAGTACACTAGAGTGTATGTTGATTTTCATCCTTTCTGGGAAAAGCCCCCCTTCTTCTTTTGGTCTCAGGTTACCGCAATGAAATTGTTTGGAGTAAACGAATTTTCTGCCCGCCTTCCCAATGCCCTTTGTGGAATTGCGACGCTCGTTTTACTGTACAACTTTGGACGTAAGCTCTACGATCATCGTTTTGGGGTGATTTGGGCAGGGGTGTACATGGGAACGGTCTTGCCTTTCCTGTATTTTAAATCTGGAATCATCGACCCGATTTTGAACCTCTTCATCTTTCTGGGGCTCTATTATTTCATTCTGTTTTACTGGAAAAAAGATAGCTTTAAGGGTATTGAGTTAAGCAAGAATAAATGGGTTTACCTCTTTTGGAGTGGTTTTTTCATTGGTATGGGCATTTTAACAAAAGGCCAGGTAGCTTATATGATTGCCGCCCTTACCTTCTTTGTGTATTGGGTGTATCAACGCTTCCGATTCTATGTTAATGTGCCAGAATTTCTGTTCTTTACCGTTGCTGCCACGCTAGTCACCTTTACGTGGTACGGGATAGAAACAGCTAAGAATGGCACCTGGTTTATAGAGGAATTCAATCGGTATCAGTATCGACTCTTCAGCACCCCTGATGCAGGACACAGAGGGTTTCCAGGATATCATTTTATCGTCCTTTTGGTTGGGTGTTTTCCCGCTTCCATCTTCGCGATTCGATCTTTTTTCAACCTTCCCACTGACGAATACGATTACCAAAAAGATTTTCGGCGCTGGATGAAGTATCTCTTTTGGGTGGTCTTAATCCTTTTCACGATTGTGAAATCCAAGATCGTTCACTACTCCTCGATGTGTTACTTCCCCTTGAGCTTTTTAGCTAGCGTCGTAATTTATCATCTGATCGCTGGTAAATTGACGCTTAATCGATGGATGAAAGGCGGGTTGATTGGGATAGGGGGCTTATTTATCCTGGCAACTGTAGCCCTCCCCTTCTTGGCGATGAACATCGAGTTAATTGAGCCCCTTTTTAGTAAAGATCCTTTTGCCAAAGCTAACCTAGAAGCAGCCGTCAATTGGAATGGCACAGAGATATTGCCCGGTTTACTACTACTCACTCTCTTGATTTTGTTTCTCCGTTGGGAAAAGCAACAAGCAGAAAGAGCGTATAAATTCCTGTTTGGAGGCACTGCCCTTTTTGTATTCCTGACGCTGATCTTTTTCATCAAGAGAATTGAAGGATATTCTCAAAGAGCCGCTGTCGACTTCTTTGTAGAGGTTTCAGATGAAAATGCATATGTCATGACCCATGGCTATAAATCATATGTTGATCTGTTCTACTTCAACAAGGCTCGAGACAATGACCCCAGCTTTGACACTAGAGAGGAGAAGAGAGATTGGTTTCTAACTGGCCCTATAGACAAGGATGTCTACATCGTCACGAAAATCAATAAAACGAAGGAGTTGGTGGCCTTGCCAGATGTCGAAGAAATCGGCAGAAAGAATGGTTTTGTCTTCTACAAAAGAAGCAAAAAAACGGATGATCCATCAAACTAAGGGCATAGAAAGCCTGGCCTCCTAAATTTTGTCCCTTTCAGCTAAGAATTCTCCCATATAAAATTATTTTTGTTGGGACTAAAACAAAGCAATGTTCCACCAAGGGAGAAGATATAAACAATACAGCAACGAACAGCTGATTGCAGCCTATCAAAAAACTGAAGATAAGGCTGTTGTTGGTATGCTCTATAAGCGGTATTCCCATAAGGTACTCGGACTTTGCCTCAATTACCTCAAGAATGTGCAAGATGCTGAAGATGCAGTTATGGAAATCTTCATCCATCTTACCGAAGAATTGAAAAAGCACGACATAGAAAAGTTTGAGCCATGGCTCTTTTTTGTATGTAGGAATTTCTGCCTAAAAAAACTCCGAAAGACGTTAGGCAAAAAAAATGAGGATATTTCTGAAATTCAGGAGGATATTTTTGTGGAATCTGGAGCAGAAAAGGATCATAATAAAGAAGAGGAGCGTTTGGAGGCACTTAGTGATGCCGTCGATCGACTTAAAGAGGATCAGAAACGCTGTATCGTCCTTTTTTATTTCGAAAAGAAATCCTACAAGGAGATAGAACTCCAAACTGATTATTCCATCAAAGAAATCAAAAGCCATCTTCAAAATGGCAAGAGAAATCTCAAGAACCTTTTAATCGTATAATTTGAAGAAAACTTACACACCCCATGGATCGAGATAAGTACCTGAAACGGCTAAACGCAAGAAACAACGAAAAAGAATTAGACGACTTCACCAAAAAATCACTAGATGGTTATCAGTATCTACCAGAACACCTCTCTGCTGATGCTCTGCTAGATAAAATTGATCGAAAAATCGATCAACAAACCGGTTCAAAGAAGCCCGCCATCAGAAGAAAATTACCCTTTTTGCTTTCTATCGCCGCTAGCATCTGCCTATTGCTCTACGTAGGATTAGGATTTATGGCTGACGCTACCCCTGCCGATAATGAAGATCTTTTCCAGGCCTATCATAGCCCACTAGCAGTCGCGATCCCTAACAAAGGGATTAAGAGAGATCTAATGGCCAAAGAGACACAAGATTATATTTCCGAAGCCTTTCGTTTATATGAGTCCGGATCTTTCGATGCAGCAAATGAATTGTTCCATCGAGTAGAAAGGGCGGGCGCGAGTTCACCGGAAATCTTATTCTATCACGGTTTAAGCCTGCTAGCTGCTGGTCGAACAGCCTCCGCCATTAAAAAATTGTCTCCGCTGAAAAAGGATTTGACTGATCCTGCTTATGCAGAAAACCTTAGTTGGTATTTAGCTCTTGCCTATGTCAAGACGGAAGATTTTGAGCAAGCCAAGCCGCTCTTGGAGTCTTT
>JAHQWA010000535.1 GCA_019634045.1 Saprospiraceae bacterium | reverse complement strand
TAGCAGCCCTAAACCAAAGAAGGCGCCAAGGAATTTTACTTTCATAATCGCTTGTCTTTAATTTGATAATATTAGTCGGGAGATCGAGCCTCCATAAATTAAAGATCAAGCCAATTGAGGGGAAAAGACCGAGAATCCTGCTAAGTGCTTAGTTAAAAGTGAGAATGGTCAAATGATTTTTACACCAAATCTTCCTCATCATAATTTTTTCTTTCCACGGGGCGGCGGGATTCTAAATCCAGGAATTCATCGGCCGCTTGTTCTTCCCGCATGGACTCTAGATCTGCCTCTGTTCCGCCCAGGTTTTTCAACTCCTTTGCCATTTCCTCTTTCTCCCAGTCTTCGTCATTCCCCATGCCAGGAATACCATAGACGTCTACATAGTGAAAGACTAAACCAATACCCCAGAAAAAGATAACCGTCTGCCAGGCGTAATAAAAGCCAAACATCCACCCCATCCCCAGCATGATGGCGTTTACGACAAGAAAGGACTTAAGGTGTTCTCTAAATTCCTTCTTCTTCTTGACTCGTTTTTTTGCTTCTTCGTATTTTTTAGATTCCATATCCATGATATCTACAATCGATACTTTAGGCTTATTCAATAAACTGGCAATCTAAAAGTACAATTTTAAGAGAAGGATAAAAAAACGAATAAAGTATTTCCCCATCGAAGAGCGGCTACTTTTACCAACCTTCTACAAATACTGGACACCCTATTTTCGCCTTTCAACAGTAGTCTCCACTGTACTATACGGCTGGCCATTAATGCTTCATCAACTTAAGGGTCTTCCGGCTATTTCTTGTTTGGATCGTTAGAAAATACAAGCCAGGATGGAGAGTCGATACATTTAGCGTCTTGAGATCATCCGTTTCTTGCATCACTGCCCCGTTGGACGAGCTTAGGATAAGTTGTTCACCTCCCTTTAGTCCCGCAATTTGAAGTTGATCATGAAAGGGATTGGGAAAAGCCATATAGTTTGAGGATTCGCTTGCAACTAGGGGAGAACGAACGACTTGGCAGGTCGACACCACAGAGACAGCAAAATCAACTAGGAATTGATACTTGTCATTATTGTCAGTGTATTGAATACTATGGATCAGTGTGTCTCTATCTCCAATTCCGAGCTCCTCATACTTGTCCATGATAATTATGCCATTAGCTGGGTCATGCGAATCAAAGTCAACGCCAGGTTCATATCTATACACAAAGAAGATTGGGGGAGAGGAAATATTCACTTCATTTGGGGGATACCACCAGCTAGAGTCCGCCCAAACACCATTGGGAAGGGCATTATACATGTAGAGTCCCTTGATATTTGGATTCGGTGCATGCCCGTACTTCCAACTAAGAATACTCCCACGAGAAGAACCACCGATAATGAAGTTAGTGGTGTCAAAATTATAGGTATCTGCATTGGCCTTGACCCAAGCGAACATTAGCTCAGCATCATCCCAACCGATCTGCACTTCAGCCGGGGTCCCAACCGAAGTCAGCGATTCCCAAGCGACGATAGAAATACCGACTGCTTTGAGATCATCTACTATGGAGTTAGGAATATTGGTGTTTCCACCATTACCATGGGCGTCAAAATAGACGGGCGTTGGGCATTCCGAGGGAGCTATAAAAATGTCAACAAATTGGCGATCCTCCGGTCCGTAGGGCACCTGCGGATGATCTTGGGCTTGCATGGAAAAGGATAAAGAAATGATCAGAGAGAAAAAGAGCGTTTGCCGTACTTTCATGGGTAGATTTGAGCTTTTGTCTTCTTTGACCCTGATAGCTGCTAAAGGTTTAATGCGTTCCTCCCACACTGCTAACTTCCTGTACAGCAAGTCCAACCTACCTTCATTTCACGCCATCCTACCCAGGCTAATCAGCAGCAGTAGATTTGCCAAAGACCTTTACTAAGCTCACTTGCAAACCTAATTCACGAAAAATGTAGTAAGGTTGTTCCAACACGGAAGGATTCCTTTGCCAATAGAGTGACGTTTGTAAGGACCATTGATTAGCCAATGGCATGGAGGTTCCTGCACGATATTGCCAGGCCCAAGACGCGTACGGATCGTCACCGGTTGCTAAAGTGTAGAAAACACTAGCACCAATGAAGGGGTTGGCGCGCTTATCTTTCGTTAGCAAGATATTGAGGCCAATCGGTATTTCTAAAAAATCATACTGAAGACTGGTCGTGAATTCAGGAGGGGCCATGTCACAAATGTCACAACTCGGATAGCCTTCATCGAAACGGGCGGTATAGGCAAAGCCCGTAAATAGGTAAATTCTTTCTTTCCAGCTCAAACCAACGTCCAAGCCAGCTTTTATATGAAAAGGAATTCGTGATTTACCATCTTCAAATGTATCGAAGTAGGCTGGATCAGTCTCCCAGCGCAGCCCACTGCTAGGAAATATCTTGGCTGTATGAGTATTGATACCCCCAGACAGGTTTGGTGCCAGGAAGAAATTTAACTTGGACTGTGCCTGTGATTGGCAAGAGAGTGCGATTAACATGAAAAACGAAAGAAGGCACTTCATGGTAGTTATTTTGTTAGAATGACAATTAAAGGTTGGGATACTTCGAGATCGCATGAGACCGAGGTGCATCAAGACTTACGAAATATCTTGACTAAACTCAATTGCATACCAGCTTCTCGAAAAATGTAGTAAGGCCTTTCGGAGGCTCGACGATTGCCTTGCGTATATAGTGACAATTGGAAGGAAGTGGTTTGGCCTAATGGGATAGAAGCTCCTAATCGCCACTGGAATGCCCAAGATTGATAGTACTCCCACTTGGTACTAAAAGTATAAAAGGCACTAGCACCAATGAATGGATTTATCGATTTCTGTGTAGTGAAAAGAAAATTGAGCCCGATGGGAATTTCCCAAAAATAATTTCTTAGCAGGATCGGACCACCATTGTACACCAAACCACAGACATCACAAACAGGAACACCGCGATCATACCTTGCCGTATAGTTTACGCCGGTAAAGAAAAAGAGTTGGTCGTCCCAAGTCAAACCAAGATCAATTCCCCAATTGAGCTGATAGGGTGTAGGGATAATTGTATCGGTAGCCTGGGTCAAGAATTTAAAGTCTGTAGACCATCCTAGGCCGCCCTCCGGGTAAATCGAGGCTGGTTGCGTCCGCAGTCCTGCGCCTCCTTTCTGCGCCAAAAATACATCTAGTTTCGACTGGGCTTGTAGTTGAAAACAGAGCAAATAGAGCATGGAAGCGTAGAAGTAACTTTTCATATAGTCCCTTTTATAAGCAAGACCTTTTGACCGACGTGAAGGGTTGGGTCACCGCTAAGCCTAGGTCGTCTTCCTAGCTCTATATTATTGTTAAAATGGCCTTTTGGAAAGACCTGATAGGGGGTGAGCAGGAAAGTCTGCTGCTTTCTCTGACCGTACTACAACCGGACTGTGATTTACGACAAGCTGCTGCCGAATTAGTAGGGAGATGGGACTGAATCCTGCCCCTACTATTCCTTTTGTTGGTCGATCGAGACAATGAAGTAGTTGGTATCTCCTTGCCAAGGCATGGATTGATTGATTTCCCTGTAGCGCAAAACAACTTTTTGCCCTTGTAATTTTTCCAATTGCTTTACAATTGCTTCATCTGTTACAGAAAAACTCCAAGTATCACTTAAGCCTTCAGTTGGATTGCTTAAATCGATGCCTCCTAGTTTTAGTTGACCTTCATAGGTTTTAAATAACATTCCTTTCTTAGAAATTTTGATCAGGTTACCTGCTCGCATTCCTTCGCTGTAGGTATAATTGGCATATAACATATACCCTGCGCCAGCTAATACTGCCAGCACTAGCAAACCTATCAGCAATCGTCTAAAGAAACTCTTGGTTCGCTTTACACCTGCATCTATTGTCTCTGAAATTTCTTTATCAGCATCCTTAACAAAGTCCCTGACTTTATCTTCTATCCCCTCTAAAACTCCTGACTTCTCTTTCTCAGGAGTATCTTTTTCAGGAGTATTTTGTTCAGGAGTATTTTGTTCAGGAGTATCTTTTTTAGGAGTGTCTTTTTCCTTCGGCGATTCGTTGTTTGACTTTTCCATGCTAATTTTTATGCAAAAATAAGACAATATGTTAGTTCCCCCAGCTTGGAATCCTAGTTCAGATGGATATTCAGTATTTTTTCCTCCTGCTCCATCATACATCTAAAGTGTCCCTTCGGACACGCCTGGTAGCCAATCTTGGAGCAGGGACGGCAAGACAGGTCCGCCACCTGCTGAGTTCTATTGCGATTAGGTTGATCCCCATAATAGGGATACATACCAAATTCGGGAATGGTATTGCCCCAAATAGAGATGATTTCCTTCTGGAAAGCCGCTGCTACGTGCATCAAACCTGTGTCATGACTGATCACCTTCTCCGCCTGCCGAACTACTGAGGCAGACTGGTGCAATCGTAGGCTGCCACAGGTATTGATCACGTGATCTCCTGCTGCCACCGCAATACTTTGCCCTACCTCCTTCTCCCCTGGTCCGCCCAACAGAATGACTGGCTGCGAAATACCTTGACATATCGAGATGATCTTACTTTCCGGGAGTCGTTTGGTCGCATGCGCGGCTCCAATTACAAAAGCAATATAGCCACCAGCTTTTGTGGGAAGAATGGTGGTCGGATCTACCTCATCCGCCTCCGGGATAAAATAGTCCAGCCCTTGGCCATCATTTTTGATTCCGAGCGGCAAAGCCGTCGCCAAATAGCGATCTACAATGTGGATGCTTGGCAAACGATTAATCTTAAACCGTACCATGAGCCACTTTTGCCAATTGAGCTTATTGAAAGAATGACTGGGGATCCTAAGAGCCCATTTTACTTGGGTAGATCTTAGGTTACGATGCAGGTCAATAATGTAATCAAAGCCTACTGCCTTCAATTGCGGCAATACCTCCTTCACTGTCCTATCGATCGTATGTACCTGATCGATGTAGGGATTGGGCTCCACGACTTGCCGAAAGCCCTTCTTGGTGAGAAAATGAATTTCTGCGCCCAACTGCTGCTTTAAGCATCGAACCACAGGTGTTGTGAGTACGATGTCTCCAATGGAGCTAAAGCGTATGATCAATATCTTCTTCACCCTGCAAAGGTAGGGTTTTCAAAGAAGCTGTTTGAATTAGCGGCAAAGAGAAAGGTACCAAAGTCAGACTAATAACTTATTCCGCAAACACTAAGGCTCTTCTTGTACAATGAGCGAGATTAGGGCCTCATGCGGGATTCTCTCCCAGTTATGCGTGAGCGGAAGTCCGCAGTAGGTATGCTGTCCTTTCATGAGTATTTTGAATTGAAGTTGTGGAGCAGCGGCATCTCTAGCCCGCAATAGTGCTGTCTGTTCTCGTGTGAGCACCTTTTCCTGGAGTACCTTATTCGTACTATCTCGGAAGTGTACCCGTTTGTTTTCATTGATATATGGCTTAAGATCAGGATAAAGTGCATAGATGTCCTTTAGAAATTCCACCGGATAGCGTTCCTGTGCGGCTTGCAACTGCGCATATTGTTGCTTGGTCATGACCCATTCAAAGCCAACATAGAAATCTTGATCTAACCAAAAGGCTTCCTCGAGCACAAACCGGAGTATGGCTCTCTTCGTGCTAGAGGTCTGAATTAGGTTTTCTTGTAAAAGATCTTTGCCAGGAAGGCCTGTTTCTGGGTCCACGGCAAAGACTCTGCAGCGCACTTGGACCGAATCCATGTTAAGCTTGCCAATGCTCACAGAAACCTCCTTTATCCGCAGCGGTTTTTTGATATCTCCAAATCGCATGGCGACTGTCAGCCCTTTAAGCGGACTTCCCAAACTAAAGTTGTTTCTAGATCCTTTCCGTTTCGTTCCGATCCTTTTGTCTGCTAAACGGGTAGAACGAATGGTAATCGCTGGTAGGGCAATCGGATTTACCTTAAGAATGATCTTAGCCGGTTGGCTTTCAATCAAGACCTGATAACTCACCTTTTTTCTTTCGTACCCAATGGCTGAGATTAAAAGAGAATCTTCCATGTACTTACGCTCAATCGGAAGGCTAAAACTACCGTCTTCAAAGGTATTGGTTCCAAAGTGTTTTTCAGGAATTCCAATCGCTACATAGGCTATCCCTTCTCCCTCCTCATTGACGATCTGACTTGCGATTTTCTTATCTTGCGCATGCAGTGCGGCTGATAAACCCACACTTATCATCAGGGCGATAAACTTAATCTTGCTAAAGTCTACTTGCATATTTCTGATCTTAATCATAAACAAATCCCTTCTTCTATTCGTGCAAAAAGGCAAATAACTCAAAGCCAAATTCTGATACCTGGTTGGCATTGGTAAAATAGACCACTCCCCATTTTTGTTCCCGTTGTATGCCAAAGGCAGAGGTAAAGCCAGGATTATTGCCCCCATGCGTGTAAAAGACCCCCACTGGAGAGTTGAACTTCGAAAACCCTAAGGTCCAATGGGTGTTTCCAGCCTGCACATTTTCAGAATCTGCTGGCAGACTTATCTGATCTTCGAATAGCATCGAGTAGCTTTCCTCCTCTAGTATGCCGCCATTTAATACGGCCGTTAGCCACTTCGAAAAATCCAAGGCCTCCGTATGTACACCGTACGCAGCACCAAAGGCTTTATTCGTAAAGGAAGAATTGATTTCAATGCCCTGCCTATAGGGTTTGGCCTTATGGATGAAATTAGCTGAATCCTGGATAAATCGTGTATGTGTCATACCCAATGGTTTAGCAATTCGCTCCTGAAATAAAGCTTCCAATCCCTTCGCATCCGTTTCTGCAAGTTTTGCCAAGACCAGAGATAGGTATTGATATCCCTCACCAGAATAGTGCCATGCCGTACCGGGTTCAAATTGGATGAACAGCTCTTTATCGGGATAGTCTGTTCGCCAATTCGGGAAACCGGTGGTATGACATAAGACCATCCGAGCGGTGATCTGCTTATATCGTTCATCCGCTGCAATATCTGCATACGGAAGGTATTGGTACAATGGTCGATCTAGTTCCAACTTGCCTTCCTCCACAAAAGTCATGACAAAATGGGCAAAAAGAGGTTTGGACAGGGAAGCCCCTTCAAAGATTGTGTTACTATTCACTTTCACTCCACCCTGTCGATCTGCCATCCCTTGAACGGTGTGATACACCAGTTGTCCATTATTGATAATGGCCAAAGAAAGACCGGGAATTTCAAAATCTTCCATGGCGATGGCTAGAAACTCCTCCAGCTCGGCTTTCGCTATTTCTCCGCCAAGTGCATTCTTGATCGGTGCTTGCCCTTTCAAGATAAAAGGCCCGATGCATAGCAATAGTGCTACACAGAAAATATTCCGCTTCATAATTTGATTGTTTTCTGATAAAGGGGTGGATAATAGACGTATCCATCTTGGGGTAAGGTGGCAAGATTATTCCTTCAAATCGTCTCATAAAACCTGAATCTTATCCCAAATCCGGATTTGAAACAGGGTTTTCAGCTTATTTCAGCGACGAATCAGTCTATAAAGTCGGTAGGAAGTTTCTGTGTTACTTTCTTGAAAGCTCGGTAAAAGGTAGATCGAGAAGAAAAGCCAACTTCAGCCGCGATTCCTTCCAAGGTCAGATGTCGCAGCTTTCGGTCCTTGATTTTTTCTATGGCCTCTCCAACTCGATACTCATTGACAAAGTCATTAAAGCCCTTTTGAAAATGCTGATTGAGAATAAAGGAAATCGACTTTTCACTCATATCGGCACGTACACTTAGCTGCTTGAGTTTTAGTTTTGGATCACGATAAAGCTTTTGCTCTTCCATCAATTGACAAAGGGTTTCGGCCTTTCGGGCTAAATCAGAAATCGCGGCTCCCTGGTTACTCCAAGGAATCTGGTTTAGCATAAATTTAATGGTCAGAAAGTAAATCAGGCATACGATAGGGAGATGGACCAGGTAGGCTAAGGAGTACGGGAAATCTTCCAAAATTACATATATCCATGGCGACATTAAACCCACCGTGAGGAGGCCATAAGAAATATTTAGTATTGTAAAAATCAGCAATAGCATTTTGAGCCAGCGGAAAATAGTCTCTGGTGTTTTAGGGCGGGAGGCCTGCAGTAATCTCCAGCTCAGCCATACATAAATCGAAATACTCACTATCCGGGGAATAAGAAGGTAAAGCTCCAATGCTCCCAAATTATTAACCAAGTCTAGCGCTTGATCTAGACTCATCCAATTCAGCGTGTACACTAGTGCGCCTAGCATCGCGATCAAAAATGGAGCTAATTCTAGCAGTAATGGTAAGAAATGGAGCTTATCTCGATTCCGTAGCTTAAAGCCTGGGTTCAGCAAGCTTCGATGATAGAAATAGAGTGCAGGGCCCAGGAGTAAAAAGAGGAAATAGGGAAAAAACTGGAATAGTAGTCGGGATTGTATAGCGTGTAAATAGTCATTCAGCAGGTAGGTGCGAAACGCGCCCAAGGTACTTAAGGTCAGGGTCAATAAGATGAAGCCAAAAAAACGATAGGCAGGTACATTTGTTGATTGACGGCGTAAGGTGGCATAAATCACCACCCCGCCTTGCACAAGGCCTAATAACAACAGAGCATCCGTAAGATTCAGTTTCATTAGCTTTGGCGTAGACCATCCACCTAAGGAAGAAGTTTCACTTCGATATTCTCCGTATCAATCCGAGAAAGTTCCTTCATCAAGCCCTGTTCAAATAAAGCGTCAAAAGTAGCCACTTCTTTAGTATCTGGTTCCGGTTTGTAGTTGATGTAATCTGCAAAACGTATTCCCTCTATGGTCCTAACATTGTAGGCTTCCCGGAATCGTGCGCCACCTCCGTCCGTCAGGTAGTTGTACGCAAGATAATCCATGGTGTAATTGTCCTGATGGATCCAGTAGATGAACTGGTCTTCGAAATCTTTCCCTCCCCCTTCTTGCTGAAAGGTAACTTTAATCTTATGATAGGGCTGTTCCCTGATCGTACTAGTACCCAGGTAGGTCTTAATAGCGGCCGGATCATTTAAAAAGTGCGGCAGTAGAGCAAAGTAGAAAACGGAATTTACAGAATTCGCATAGGCGCTACTATCCTTAGCTGTCAGCTCTATTTGCGTTCCATTTTGCTTCCTGATCAATCGATCATTATCGAGGATATCCAAGAGCTCAGTCCCGTCTTCTTGCACGAGCAATCTCTCATAACTAAACTGGCCATCTATGCGGCTGCCTTTATAAGTACGGTCTCTGAATCCAAAGGATAGTTCCATCTTAGAATAGGCCTCCCCGCCATGTTTTTCAATGCACTGATCAATAATTTGCTGAGCCGGGTTCTCCTCAACAGCAGCCGTTTTTTCTGCTTGCGGCACGGCTTGCTCACAAGCTATCAAAAGAGCACCTAGAAGGAAGGTCAAGTAATACTTTATCATGTCTTTCAATTTATCTAATCCGGCAATACAAAATCTTATTTAAGCCACTATTCTGTCTAGCCGAAGATTAATGGTGAGATTTAAGATTTAAAAAAAAACAAATCTTTCTTTTGCAATTTTCGCAAAATTAATAAATTTGCCTTCGTCATTCTTGTCTAATCAGCAATTCTAAGTTCGTTCTTTACGATACACAGATTCTACTACAAACTCTTATCCTAAAATCTTAGCATTCGAAAAGCCACTTTTCACCCGCACGCCTACAGTTCGTTCAAAGTAAACATGTAAAACCCTGTACTCTATTGACCAGTGCCGGCCTAGGCCGACCAGGAGTTAATCTATAAACTATATACCGTTTGGCGTATGGCGGTGTTGTTCGTGCTATGCTAAATTTATTTTTTAAGCTGAGTTTACAAACCACGTAGTGTCCTCCTACCACCTTTCTCAATCAAGGACCGTGACTGTAATCTAACCAAAATAGTTTTACATACGCTTCTTGTTCCATGCTCCCTTCCGGGATGCATGGATTTTTTTTGCCCTTACTACCACTTCCTCAACCAAGTTGTGCGTTCCCTAAAAAATTCAGTTTTTTTCAGGCAAAGGACACTTTTCTGATTTTTTTCGTCGTTTAGTTTGGGAATTCGATACAGAAACAAAATCCCTATGAGCGAAGAAAAAAGGTTTCCCTTTCTATTTGTTCATTTCTTTCACATTCCCCGGTAGTTCAATTCTTCTTCCCAAAGAACTTTTTTATCAGTCCATGACATATCTACCCAGTTAACAAGTCGTAGCAGTTAACAATACAGTCGCTTTGTTTCATCTATTGCAAATGCTGTATTGTGGTTCATTCTCTTCCATTTGGGAGAGCTGAGAAGGCTATGCGTTGACTGAAAATAACCTACAATTTTATATAACACTCGGGTCTTCAACAAGATGCTGAAGATCCGAAGATATAGGGCTAGAAAAACCCTTGATCCGCCTAATTGTCAATCGGCGGACAGGGGTCTGCCATGCCTCGAGCACAAACAGCATGACACAATGAACAAACACGCTTCACCTAATTTAATTTGTAAACCGAAAACCGATTTCAACATCATGAGAATCTTATTCACCCTGCTTTGGGCAGTGGCAGTTTTGAGTATTGCCCAGGCACAAACACAATTTTCTACTATCAGTCCGGCAGGTTTGGTCAAAATGGGTAAAACGAGTGGCCTTGAATTCCAATCAAAGACGCTTTTTACCTTAAATCCAGAAGGAAGGAATCGAACAGAAATCGCCCAAGCCGGCGTAAGCACCTATGACCACTTACAATTACAGGAGGAACAGTTACAAGCCCTTCTAGCGGAGTCCCCCGCTTCATTCAAAATGCAGATTCCCTCACTAAATAGACAGCAAATGGAAGTCGAACTGATAAAAGTCGACATCCTCGCTGAGGGTTTTCGCGTCATCGAAAGCGACGGCAACCGACCAGTCATCTCTGAAATGGGCATCCACTACAGAGGGGTGGTAAAGGGCGTTGATAAATCCGTCGTAGCCATCAGTGTTTTTGAAAATGAAGTCATGGGACTCTTTAGTCTTCCAGATCAAGGAAACATCGTCCTGGGGAAACTCACAGATGATGAGCAAACACCTACCGATCAGTATATCCTTTATAATGATCAAGAGGTGCACCGAAATACGCCTTTTGAATGTGGAACACCAGATGATGGTCCAGGATATACTCGCGAACAACTGATGGATATGACGGCTGGCGGTAGAGACGTCGGAGATTGTATTCAAATTTACTTTGAAGTAGATAACGATATTTATCGGGATAAAGGGAGTAGCGCTCAGGTAACAAACTATGTTACAGGTCTTTTCAATGAGGTAGCGACGCTCTATTCCAATGAAAACGTAAATATTACCATTTCCGAAATCTTTATTTGGACCAGTACCAGCCCTTATTCTGGTAGCAGTAGTTCAGCCATGCTTTCTCAATTTCAAAACATCAGAAGGAGCTTTAACGGCGATCTTGGCCAGCTGCTGTCCTACCAAGCTAGCGGGGGTATTGCTGTACTAGATGGACTATGTCACCCTTATACTGCGGCGAGATTGAGTTTCTCTAGCATCAACAAAACGTATCGCGCCATTCCGAATTACTCTTTCTCTGTAATGGTTGTTGCCCACGAATTGGGACACCTTTTAGGTTCACATCACACACATGCTTGTAAATGGAATGGCAATAACACGGCGATAGATGGTTGTGCAGGGTTTACGGAAGGAAGTTGCGGTAATCCAGGTATTCCTTCGAACGGAGGAACGGTTATGTCTTATTGTCATATCAGTAACACCGGCATCAATTTCAGTAAAGGGTTTGGTACACAGCCAGGGAACGTCATCCGAAATAATATTGCCAATTCCAGATGTACATCAGCCTGTGATGGTGACAACGGCGGCGGTGACAACGGCGGCGGTGACAACGGTGGCGGTGACAACGGTGGCGGTGACAACGGTGGCGGTGACAACGGTGGCGGTGACAACGGTGGTGGTGACGATGATGGAAATCAGAACTGTACAGACACAAAAATGTAC
>JAHQWA010000534.1 GCA_019634045.1 Saprospiraceae bacterium | reverse complement strand
TTCAAACCCAAAAACTTGTGCGATTGCGGACAGAATGTGTCCATTTTCGAACAGTTTTGTGTCCAGAAAAGAAAAAATGAATAGTGAAAGTGCAAACTGCTCTACCCTTAATCCAGCAGTATCAAAATATGGAGAGTTATACCTACAAATCGGAACGGAGTGGAGCGGAGGCTTGCGCGCCCATGCGAGTCACGGAGATCGCTGCCGCCTTAGCAGCGAACTGAATAGCAGCTAACCAATCCTCTCCTTCCGCCAAAGCAACCGTTAAAGCTCCATTGAAGACGTCACCGGCAGCCGTAGTATCTATTGCCTTGACCTTTTGGGCAGGTACATGGAGTTCTTGTGTGGCGCTCTTGTAATAGGCTCCCTTGGCGCCTAAGGTGAGAATCACATGCTGTACACCCTTAGCCAATAGCGCATCGGCAGCTTGAGCAGCGGTGGCATCATCTTCTACTTTGATTCCGGTTAGCAGTTCAGCTTCTGTTTCGTTAGGGGTGATCAGGAATAGATGTTGATAGGTTTCTTGTGATATGTTTTGTGCCGGAGCAGGATTCAGGATTACTTTTTTGCCCATTTGAGCTCCTTTTGTGATGGCATATTCTACGGTGGGGATCGGCGTTTCCAGTTGAATGAGTAGGAGATCGGCGGCAGCAAAAGCTGCTTCTGCGGCATCTAGATCAGCCTCTGTCAATTGATTATTGGCGCCAGAGGCCACCACAATTTCATTTTCCCCTTCGGCATTGACCGTAATGAGAGCCACGCCAGAGGCAGCGGCTTTGGTAGTAAGGCAAAAGTTAGTAGCGATACCTTCTTTTTTGAAGCCCTCAATGGCTTGCTCGCCAAAAACATCTTGCCCTACTTTACAAATAAAAGTCACCTTCCCCCCTAGTCGAGCAGCAGCTACGGCCTGATTGGCCCCTTTCCCACCAGGAAACATAAAAAATTCTCCACCAAGAATGGTTTCACCTGCTTGTGGGAAACGTTCGGTTTTTACAACCATATCTGTATTAGAGCTACCGATGACTAGAATGTTGGGCATATATTTTTATTGTTTTCGTTTTGCTATAAAAGTACCATTTGGTTGCCGAAACACAGCTTCATTCGCTTTCCCATCAGCTACCATAAATTCTACTACGAAGCCTTGTAAGCCCTTAATGGAAAATTTATTTTGTCCAAGGGCCTGCAATTCGTATTCGGGTTGCCCGGCAGTGAAGAGGTGTAGGGTCCCCGCTGGCTTGATGAAAACTTTCGCCTCCTGCGGTCCTAATAAATACACTCCTACATATTGCTCAAGTGCAGCCTTTTCGATAGCAACGACTTCCGGTACTCTCTTAAAAGAAATAGCATCCACCATCGGTTCGATCTTTATGGAAACACTTGCTACTTCTCCCGCATCATTGGTGGCAAAATTAAAACGCAATGGCGATTCATCCTCCTCATCAATACCATCCTCTTCCACAGAAAAGGGCTGAAATATATCATAGTGGAAATGCTTTAACCACACTTTTTGTAAAGGCATAAAAGCGAATAAGGAATCGCCTTTCACTTTTACCCGAAATGTTCCGTACCCGGGATGTTCATACTTGCCAGCATAGGCTTCAGCAATATGGGATGCACGGGTTCCTTCTTTTTGATTTGAGACCGAAGCGGAAGCGGCTTCTTCTTGTGCCTTTTCCGCCTCATCCATTATTTTCTTTCTTTCCTTGCTCCATTCCCGTTTCGGTAATTGCAAAACTCTATCTGCTACCGTATTCCTGACCATTGACGGAACCACAGAACCATTCTGATTGACCAAAACTACGATTCCGATGCTATCAGAAGGGAAGAAAGAAGTATTAGCGGAGAAACCATCGATGTTCCCTCCATGCTCTACTCGGTAATGCCCCCGATAAGAAGACAAGAACCAACCGTAGCCATAGTTGGCCATATGTAAGTCAGGGTATTCCTCTCCAGGCACTCCCCCCGAAACAACCATTTGGGAACTCATTGCTTCCTGCACATAATTGGCTGGCAACACTTCCTTTCCTTCAAATTGGCCGCCATTGATCCAGGCGACCATCCAGTTGGCCATTTCCGTTACGCTGCTATTGATGCTTCCAGCTGGGCCCATAGCCCGTATCCGATAATAGTCCATGAGCTTGATTTCGTCGTCATCAAGTTCATATCCTTTGGCCACATTTTCACTCTTCTCCAGTTCTGGTATAGAGATATTGGAACGCTTCATGCCCAAGGGCGCAAATAGTTTTTCCTTGATATTGTCCCCCCAGCTCTTCCCGGTCAACTTTTCTGCAATCACACCTTGCGCCATGAACATAAAATTGTTGTAGTACCATTGTTCGCGGACTCCTGTGAATGGCTCTTGATGTGCTATTCTCTGAATGAGCGTATCCTTGGAATCAGTAGGAAAGAGGTACCAAGCAAAATCATGTCGCGGCAAGCCTGTTCGATGGCTCATCATATCCTTGATGGTCACCAAATTGTTTAGCTCACTATTGTAGAAGGTCAATTCCGGAATATAATCCCGCGGACTATCGTCAAAATCAAGTTTATCGTCTGCTCTCAGCAAGCCTAAGAGAGAAGAGGTGAAGGCCTTGCTACAAGAACCAATGGCATAAAGGGTATGCTCATCTGCCTTAACTTTATTCTCATAATCGGCGTATCCAAAACCTTTGGCATACACAATCTTATCTTTTTCAACGACAGCAACGGCAAAACTAGCCGCCTGCCAAGTGTCGAGCATTTCATCCAGTTCTTTATCTAATCCTTGCCATCTTAGATCTTTGTTTTGGGCTTCTATCGTAAAGGTAAGACCTACAAGAAAGCTGAGTAGGAGTGTTTTTTTCATAATTTAAGGTACTTAAGAGCGTTCAAATTTGGGTTCTATTTTTTCCAAAAAAGGTAAAGGAATACCTATTGGCCTACGGTAAAAATAGTTTTGGATTCTTGAGGATGGGGTTAGCATTTTGCGCAATAGACCTACTGGGACAAGGTCGAAAACCAAAGATAATTAAAATATAACTTGTCTTTCGTGGAAAGAAATCAATATTCTTATATTTTGGCCTGGGAATGATGCAGCCGAAATCATCTGTAATGCCAAGCTCTTCTCTTTCTACTTGGCGACAATTTGGTTATGCCTTAGGCATGCTGGGTTGGTCGATCCTGACGAATATCATCGGGGTGATGCTGATCTATTTCTACCTCCCACCTAACAATTCCGGACTGGTGGCTTTGGTTCCTCAGACGTTGATTTTTGGCATTTTCACGGTCCTAGCCGTGATTGCGGCTTCTGGACGATTAGTGGATGCTGTTACTGATCCCTTGATTGCGTACTGGAGTGATCAATTCCAAAGCAGATGGGGACGAAGAATTCCATTCATGGCGGTGGCCCTGATTCCGGCGGTTGTCTTCTGTATCTTCATTTTCTTGCCATATGATTATGCGGCTACTCAGGCCAATATTTGGTGGTTATGCGGCGTGCAGGTGGGCTTCTATCTCTTCATGACTGCCTATATCATTCCCTATAATGCCTTGCTTCCGGAGTTGGCCCCAGATAGTGAATCCAAAGTGAGGCTATCTACCTGGCTTAGTTTCACTTTTGTTTTGGGCGTTATTATTTCTTCCCAAACACCTGGTCTTGCCGATGTGATTCAATCTGGATTTGAAATTGAGAGTCGGCAAATTGCGATGCAATGGGCGATCGGGGCACAGTGTGTCTTGGGAGGCATTTTTATGCTAATTCCAATCTTTGTGATCAATGAATCCCAGCATTGCAAGGGAGTACCCACTACCCTACCGTTTTGGAAGGCTTTTCAGCAAATCAAAAGCAATCGCAATTTTCTGTATTTCATCGTAGCAGACTGTGCCTATTTCGTATCGCTAACGATCATCAGCAGTAGTTTACTGTACATTTTAAAGTCTTTGTTGGGTCTAGAGGAGTACATTGGCGGGCAAGTTATGGGGGTACTCGTCTTGGTATCTCTTTTATTTTATCCATCGGTGGTCAAGCTCGCAAGACGAATGGGCAAGCGAAAATTGATCCTATATTCTCTTTGGTTTCAAGGTCTGCTGTTGTTAGCGATATTTTGGATGGGGAAGGTGCCGATCGCTCCAAAACTTCAGATCTTCGGTTTTGCCGTCCTATCTGCTATTCCTGCAGCCTTCCTAGGTATTTTACCTTTTGCCATTATCGCCGAAATTGCAGAGGCTGACGCCAAGAAGACAGGGCAACAGAAAGAGGCCATGTACTTTGCCATCCGCAATTTCTCCACCAAACTGGGCCAAACCTTTGGCATCACCATTTTTGCGATCCTCACCATATTTGGTAAGGACCCAGGTGATGACTTTGGGATCCGCTTAGTGGGTGTATTCGGCGGAGTGATCTGTATTTTGGCCGGTTTAATCTTCCTGCGGTTTAAGGAAGTGGAGACCTCCTCTTAAGGGTATTAACGCCCATAGTGACTTACATCCACGCCCTCCATTTCCATTAAATCTATGCCGAAATTGCGAATAGCCGTCACCAAAGGAATGGCTAACTTTCCCTTTTCTGTAATACTGTATTCTGTTTTCGGTGGTACTACGGCATAAACTTCACGGTGGATAAAACCATCTCGTTGGAGTTCTCTCAATTGAGAAGTCAACATTTTGTCAGAAATATGAGGTATGGCTCTCTTTAGTTCACTATAGCGGTAAATCCGGTCTTTAACTCTCCAAAGAATAGGAATTTTCCATGTCCCCCCAATGCGGTCCATCGCAAATTCCACCGGATTATAGTACACTTTCCCATCGAACATGAAATCTGGCATACGATAAGTTTTTGATAATCAGTATACTTTCTAAAAGGTAAGTACCTAACGATTTGGTAAATATATTTCTTTCAGCAGGTATAATCCACAAATTGCGGACATCATTCATTGTTAAAAACAAAAATCTAAAGATGTCAAATTCAATAAAAGAACTTATCGGAAAAGGTAGCAGTCATGGCGAAGGAAATTCAGCCACCAAAAAGGTATTAATCATTGCTGCTAATCCTAGTGTCTCAGAAAGGACTGGCTGGCCTATTGGTGCTTGGGCAGCGGAGCTAACACACCCTTATGTCGAGTTTCAAAAGGCGGGTTATGAAATCACTATTGCCAGCCCAAACGGTGGAAAGGTAGAATTTGATGGATTCAGCGATCCAAGAGATGAGAGTGGTTACTCCGCCAATGATTTAGTGAGCTTGGGATTCATTCACACCCCACAGCTAATCGGTCAATTAGATGATACGCCGAAGTTATCGAATGTTGATCCAACGGCCTTTGATGCCATCTTCTTGGTGGGTGGGCAATCCCCCATGTATACGTATAAAGGGAATCAAGATCTGATGAACTTTGTTTCCAATTTCTATGAATCTGGCAAACCTACGGCCGTGGTCTGCCATGCCACCTGTATCCTACTTGACACTACTCTATCTGATGGAAGAAAATTAGTAGAAGGGAAAACCTGGACGGGCTTTGCGGATGGAGAGGAACAGATTGCTGATCAGTTCGTAGGGCAAAAAATCCAGCCATTTTGGATTGAAAGTGAAGCACGGAAAATGGATAATACAAACTTTCAAGTGCAGGCGCCCTTCACAGCCTATGCTATCAAGGACGGGAACCTAATTACGGGCCAGCAGCAAAATTCGGGAGGCGTAGCTGCGGAGTTGGTGATTGAGGCACTGGAGGGGTGAGCTAGGGGATTTCGGCGGGCGGATTGATTGATGAATAGCGTTCATTGCCTGTTTGGTTTGAAAAATTTGGCTTACTTTTTACGTAATTACTAAAAGCAAAAAGAGACGGAATGAAAATCGCAATTATTGGACATGGAAATGTTGGCGGAGCGCTGGCGGGGCAATGGCTTAAAGCAGGGCATGAAATTATCGTAGGTGCCCGCAATCCTAGGAGCGAAAAATTGGAACGACTGCTGTCTAAGCATCCTGATATAACTATAATGGGCGTGGCCAAGGCAGCTCAAACCGCCGAGGTACTACTGATTGCCACACCGCCCGAAATTGCCACTCATCTAGTCGAACAATGGGGAAATGTAAATGGTAAGACCATCATCGACGCTACCAATGCAGTTCGAAAGAAGCCAGATCCCTATCCTAGTGCCTATCATGCCTTTGCAGCCTTAACCGAAGCTGAGGTTGTAAAATGCTTCAACACGACTGGTTTTGAGAATATGGCTAATCCGAAGTATGGTAATCTAAGTCTAGATCTATTTATGGCTGGAGACAGTGATTCAGCTAAAGCGATCGCCCGTCAGCTTGCGCTCGATGCCGGTTTTGCGGATTGCTATGATTTTGGCAAGGCGGACCGGGTCGAGCTCCTAGAACAATTTGCCCTGGCATGGATTAACCTCGCTCTATTTCAGGGGCACGGTCGTAGGATTGGTTTTAAACTGCTAAAACGCTAAACTCGTTGGCCAAGATTGTGATACTAGACCGTTGATTCTTATCTTTAATAGCGAACACCCTATTGTTCCTTAAATCACCGGCCTTATGTTTCGCAATCATCTCAAAATTGCCTTCCGCAACTTTCTCAAGCATAAACAAAATACGGTAATCAACTTAGGAGGTTTGACCCTAGGCTTAGCTTGCTGCCTAGTGCTATTCTACATGGTTCAGTTCGAATTGCGTTTCGATAGCTCTCATAAAAAGGCGGATCGAATCTACCGGGTCAACATGCACCTAGTCAGTCCGAATAAAGCTGTGTTTACGAATGGCAGCTCCTATGGTTTACCGCAATTGTTACTAGATCAATACCCTGATCTATTCCATAATGAGGAGGGGCAGCCACAAACCACTTTATTCAAGTACTTGGAATTTGGACAAGTGGATGTGATGGAGGAAAATCAGGAAGATCGGTCCTTTCGGGAAGAATGGATAGCCTTTGCTCAACCCAGTTTCTTTCACCTCTTCGACATAGAATGGCTGGCCGGGAATCAAGCGGATGCACTCGCAGCGCCTAATACGACGATCATCAGCGAATCACTAGCCAAGAAGTATTTTGGGAACTTAGCTAATACCCCTAGTCAGGTAATCGGAAAGGCTTTGCGCTTAATTGATCAAGGGGGCATTCAGGCTTCTGGTCTGGATCAAGGATTGGAGGTCGTAGGTGTCTTTAAGGATTTACCGAGCAATAGCTCTTTAAGGATGAAAATGTTGGTTTCTTTCAAAACGATCGAAGAGCTTCAAAAGCCCAACATGAATTCTATTCAGTATGCAGGAATGTTTGTCAAGAATTATATTGCTCTACCTGAAAACTATGACCCGAAAACACTAGAAGATCAATTTCCTGACTTAATCCAAAAACACCTGGGAGAGGATTGGGTAGACAAACGCCGAATCGTACTGCAAGCTTTCCGTGATATTCATTTCAATACTGATTACAATAATCCAGCGGTAAACAAGCAAAATATCTTAGCCTTGGGCTGGGTAGGACTGCTTTTGCTAATGGTCTCTTGCATCAACTATGTCAATTTATCCATTGCTATTGCAGCCAGTCGCTCCAAGGAGATGGTAATGCGAAAAATCCTGGGCAGTAGTAGAAAAGTTCTGATCAACGGAGCCATGATCGAGACAGCTATGATGGTTCTGCTAGCTATTTTGCTAGCCGTTGGGGTAGCGGAAATCCTGTTGCGTCAGCTTACAGAAGTGCTGGTATATCCCGCTCCATTTGCTCTACTTGGTGTACCAGGTTTCTTCCTTTTCCTCACTGGTGTTTTCTTCTTTTGTCTATTCCTCAATGGACTTTATCCTGCCCTATTTTTGTCTCGATTCAAACCCATACAATATCTAAGTAGTAGCCTCAACCTCAGGCTAGTTGGTAACCTGAGCATGCGTCGCGTCTTATTGCTGGTGCAATTCACCATTGCCCAGGGTATCATTATCGCTGCCTTGGTGATTACTAAGCAAGTGAACTTTGGATTGCATAAGGATCTAGGCTTTACTAAGGATGCCGTCATCACCATGGATCTCCCGGTTAAAGATTCCGTGGCTTTATCTCGTTTCAAAGAGCAGTTGTCTGCTTCCCCACAGATTCAGAGCATTAGCTACTCCACCAACGCACCGATGTCTGATCGGCATTGGCGGGGTTCTTTTGCCTACAAGAGTGATAAAGTGGACTTGGAGGAAGTGGCTGCGGAATATAAATATGGTGACGAACACTATCTAGAAACCTATGGTTTTGAATTGCTAGCTGGGAAGTATTTTGAATCAGAACGTCCATTGCCTCGGGTCGTCGTAAATGAAGCCCTTTTGGATGCCATACAAATAGAAGATCCAGCTGATGCCATTGGCGAAACACTGAATATGCCCTTTTGGGAGCGAAAAATTGAAATCATTGGAGTAGTAAAGAATTTCCACCTTACTACCATTCACCACAACATCGAACCTTGCTTAATCTTTTGTGAGCCGAGGCGGCCTAAGGCTATTGTAGCTGTAAAATTGGAAGGTCGATCTCCGCAAGAAATCAAGTCAGCGATCAGCGCCACCTCTGAGAGCTGGGGACAAGCCTTTCCCGGATTTGTCTTCAATTATCAGTTCCTAGATCAGCAGCTGGCCAATTTCTACGAATCGGAAACCCGATCGGCTTTTCTATTTAAAGCTTTTTCCATCATTGCTATTCTAATTTCAGCCCTGGGCTTATA
>JAHQWA010000533.1 GCA_019634045.1 Saprospiraceae bacterium | reverse complement strand
TCTGGCCCCCAGACGCTTTTGAATACCTCAATGTCATTGACATCACCCGTAATCAACACAATTATGTATTCTCCCGGCTGGATGTCTGTTAGGCCTATAATCAAATCTGCATCAGCGGCCGATGCAGACTCATCGTCATAGTATAAATCTGGATCTACACCAGCAACCCAGGCTTGGTCACCTGTATTGGTAATCTCAAACCAGTCTGAGGTGAGGTCTTCGCCAGATTGCCCTGGAAATAGCTCGGTAATTTGGAGGTTGGCCTGTGCTTGTAGATTGTGAGAACAAGCGAGTAGTAGAAGGACTAGTAGATAGCTGCCCCCTTTTGTCATGCATTTTTGTAAAGCGTTGAATTTTCGTAGATGGTTCTTCATAGTTGAGGATGTTGTGATACAATATGGATTTGGAACGCTGCATCTCGCCGATGCGAATCGGAAAGTATCAAGACCCATCCAGAAAAGACGTAGGAGTAGTGTTAACTTTGGATTAAGATGTTGTAAAGAGAATGCTAAGAGAAAGGGCTTAGGGCGCTTTCAGGCCATATACTGCTTTTCAAATACCTGTGCTGAAGGATAATCTAAAGGCTCGCTATCCATAAATATCTTTACGGGTGCAACTCCGCTTAGGGTTGAAACGTTATCTTCTATATACCTTGTGGGCGTATTTCTTTGCCAATACACTCCAATGCCCTATCTCGTCTACTTTCCGTCTTCCTATTTCCGGATTAATCATTAATAAACCCTTTTACGCATGAATCCAAAGGAAGGAGTATTTCTAGCCACTAAGTGTATCAAGAACGGAAAGGCAAAGCCTTATCCCGAATTTACAGCCTTAGCAGAGTACATTGACGCTGAATGGGGAGCGAGCCTCCTAAACGGTGATGTTTTCGAAAAAAAATACGGTAGGACCCCCATGTGCCTGCGATTGATTTTCACTTCGGTTCAGGACATAGAGCTGATGCCTAAGTTATGGGATCAACGGATGGAGTTGATCAGCAAGCCATTTAAAGCTATGCTCGATGCTTTAGAGCTTGAACGTTACGACTCTTATGATCTAGCTCAATTAGATGTAAATTACCATGATTTTACCGACTTGGCCTTCCAAGAAGTGGTGAATGGAATCAATACCAGCCAAATCTTGCAGTCCGTGGGGAGGGATAAGATTTCGTCGATTCAGAAGTTTTGGAATTACCTTACCGTATTTTATCAGGAAGATGGGGATGTCGAACGATACCAAAAATCTGGCCTGACGGAAAGTATCAAACAACAGATTCAGGCGCAGGGCCGAAGCCTGGATGAGTTTGGAGTTTTGTTCAATCGGGAGATTCAGGTTCGTTTTGATACCAAAGGGAATTTTGATCGAGCAGGTGGTGGATATAACTACTATCGTTAGGAAGAGAATGGATCATGGCATGCCTAAACTTTTTTCATTATTCGCTCTTATAAGGTTGTAAAAAAGAATGCTTACATGATCAAAACGGAGAATTTTGAAAAGGTCGAGGTTCGTTCGGCGGAGGAACTGCGGGATTGGTTATTGGAAAATTACCAACAAGAAGAAAGTGTATGGTTAGTGACCTATAAGAAAGTGGAACCGAGCAAATATGTTTCTACCGCCGAAGTCCTAGATGAATTGCTGTGCTTTGGCTGGATCGACGGTATTCGTAGAAAGCTAGATGCGGAACGAACGATGCAGTTGATCGGACCTAGGCGACAGCAACATTGGGCCAAGACCTACAAGGATCGAGCGGCTAAGTTGATCGATGAGGGTAGGATGGAGCCGCCGGGCTATCTATCCATCGAAGTATCGAAGGAAAACGGCCTTTGGCATTTCATGGATGATGTAGATGCTTTAATCAAGCCTGACGATCTAGTCAAGGCTTTAGAGGCACATCCTCCCGCCTTCGACAACTTTGATCATTTCCCTGCCTCGATGCAGCGCTTTACCTTGCGCTGGATCAAGTTGGCCAAAACGGCTCCCACTAGAACAAAGCGAATTGAAAAAACGGCCAGACTCGCCCAGAAAAATGAAAAAATTCCTGGAGTATGAGCTTTATTCTAGTCGGGGAACACCAATCCCCTTCTAGTGTTTCACCAAGCCCTAAGTCAAGGGAGCTTGAGCATAGATCTTACCGAAATTCGAAGGCACCTGAATCTCAATACTTCCATTCTGTTGTAGTTCTAAATTTTCATTTCCAATGAGCAACTCGCTCCAACGGCCAGCCTGTAAAGGCAGTGTTATCGATTGAGTTTGCTCGCTAAAATTCAAGACTACAAGGAGGTCTGCCAGATCAGCAGAATTTTCTGTCCTACGTAGGTAAGCGACTAAACCATTTTGCAGGTTCGAGTGCTGATGGAAGTAATAAGACTGGCGGCTCCTAAGCGCAGCGTGTTGGGTACGTAGTTGGCCTAATTTCCGATAGAGGTTGACCAATGTTCGGCCGCTTTCTTCGTAGAAGTAATTCCAGTGTAATGGTCGCGCCGCTAAGACTCTGGAACCTCCCTGATCTAGTTTTCCGTAGACTTCTCCAAATTCTTGTCCTTGCCAAAGTAATGGTATCCCTTCGCAGGTCATCAATGAAATAGCGAAGGGCTGCATACGATACCACTTACTTCTATCTAAATTGAAAAAATCAAATCCAGCTTGCTCATCTGACTCTGGACCACCTTGAATGTACATGAGCCGACTTTTGTCATGGCTTTCGATAAATTGGAGTGGTGCCACGGGGAATGCATCATTCCCATGTTGGAAAACACTTGGCCAGGGCTTTTGGAAGTCGATCAACAAGAGTTCCCGGACATATTCTTCAGGAATAGTCCCATATTGCCGAACCATATCATGGGCTTTCAACATGGGATCCCATCGCTTGCTACCAGAGGTATAGGTAACTTCAAGAATCTCTTTGGGTTTACCCAAATGTTCGGCAATCTGGATAATCTTATTGTGCGTCGAACTTTGAAATCTAGGAATGCTCTGAGTATACTGGTAAGTGTCATAAACAATCCGAGCATAACCCTTACCCGTTGGGCCGTCGTAGATTCCTGGTACATAATCGTAACGAAATCCATCAAAATGTAGCTCCTCAATAAAGTACTGATTAACAGCTTTGAAGTATTCGTAGGTGAAAGGTTTATTGAAATCGCTACCAACCCCGAACATGTCCTCTGCAAAGGGGCCGATCATAGGATTTTCCTCCCCCGCGGCCCAGTACACTTTATTATAGCAAAACTCGGGGTGTGCATGTGCATAGACCGCATCGTGAATCACCGCAATACCATTTTGATGACAACTATCAATGAAGCTCTTTAAGGCTTCCCGGCCACCATAGCGCTCCTCAATAGCGAAATAACTCATCGGCATATAACCCCAACGATAAGGCTCTGGAATGTTTGTGACGGGCATAAGCTCGATACAATTCACCCCTAAGGACTTCAGGTAAATGATTTTTTCTATGGCACCAGCAAAATCATTGGAGAAGTCATCCACCATCATTTCATAAATGATCAGTTCATTCATCTCCGGAACGTTAAAGGTGGCATCTTGCCAATTGTATTGAGAGATTTGTTGATAATCGAAGGCTGAAAAGGTTCCGACGCCACTGTCTTTGGCAAATGGGTCAGAGAAAGCCTTGACCAACACCTGTCCATTGCGAGTTAATCGGTAGCGATACAAGTGTTGGCCCATTGACCCAAGATTCCCTGGCCCGTTAGCCGTGGTAAGGTCTCCGGCATAGGTCCATAAACCCTCTTGCTCATTTGTGTTGACTAGCTCAACCTCAAGGGCAGGAATGGCAGGGTCAAACTGATCCTTAATGTGGATGATATCTGCGAACAGTCGATGACCTTTACTTTGGGTAATGTTGGGCAGATAGATGCCTAAATTCAGTTGGGTAGGGTTGGTGGGGCTCAAGTTTGCTCCGACTACATTGAGGTTGATCATAGAGGATTAAGTTAATTTTAGGGCCTGATTGCTACGAGGTTGGATGAAGTTTAAAATTAGAATTAAAGTTGAGCTTGAGCAGAGGACTATCGTTAACTTTTGATTAATTCCTTCGTTGCCTCGGTGTTAAGGGGAGAGGTAGGTAATGTCACTTTGATTGATCAGGTCTATAATTGATCCCGGCATTTTTTATAGGGATTACCATTTTTCTTCCGACCTATATACCCTAAGTTGACACAGCTTCTCTATCTTCCCGCTCTTGTTTAAAAAAACAAATCGAAAGCCACTAACTTATGTTCCAATACACCCAAATTGTGCTTCAACAACTAGAAAAAGTCATTAGCACCCAAGTATCAGCTCTCACCCAAGCCGCCGAATGGATGGCTGACTGCATTGCAGAGGATCGCATTATTCATACCTTTGGAACCGGCCATTCCCATATGATTGGTTTAGAGCTCTTTACTAGAGCAGGAGGATTAGCTAATGTCAATGCCATGCTGGATTCAACCGTCCTCTCAGTGGAAGGGGCTAGGCGAGGGGCTGCTGTGGAGCGTGTACCCGGCTTGGCGCAAGTGGTCTGGGATACTTACGAAATTGCTTCGGATGACTTGATGATCGTGATCTCGAATTCCGGGCGAAATGCCATGCCGATCGAGATGGCTACCTTAGCCAAAGCAAATGGAATGAAAACGATTGGGATTACTTCACTCACGCAGTCCAAAGCTTATCCCTCCCGTCACCCAAGCGGCAAGAAGTTGTATGAGATTGTGGACCTGGTGATTGATAACGGGGTGCCATCTGGAGATGTTACGATGGATATCGCCGGGTACCGAACTGGGCCTTTTTCCACTGTCTCTGGGGTTGTGCTGATGAATACTATGATGACGGAGGCCTGCAAAATGGCAGCTGAGAAAGGGGTGAAATTACCCTTGTATCACAGTCAAAATATTGATGGCTACAGCAATGAAGAGCTTTACCAGAAGTTTGAAGATCGAATTAAGCATTTATAGCAAGTAAGGGAACCTATTTCCTTTAGAAACAGTTGATGTAATCGTTGCATTTGAAAGCAATTATCTGGATGTAGTAATATGGACCGTTTTCCCACCCTATACACACCTCGCCTGATCTTACGCAAGATCACTATCGATGATATCCCCTCTCTCCTCAGATATGCCAACAACCGAAAGATCGCCGATCGAATTGTAAACATCCCATATCCGTACGAGGAACCTACCGCTGTCTTTCGAATCAGTTATGTTCACCAAGGTTATAAGCAAAAGACTCGTTTTGTTTTTTCTATAGTATCCAAAGAAAACCAAAGCTTGATTGGAGAAATCAGCCTACACTTAAACAGCAAAAGAGACGGAGCGGAAATAGGTTATTGGATTGGAGAGGCCTTTTGGAATCAGGGTTTAATGAAGGAGGCGATTGCTGCGGTGACTCAATTTGGCTTTCAAAAACTACATCTAATAACTATATCTGCCTCCTGTGACGCAGATAATATCGCCTCTCATAAAGTCTTGGAGCATAATAACTTTAAGCCGGCTTCATCAAATGGGAAGACACTAGTCTACTATATCGAAAACCATGAAATAACACAAAATGACATTTTCTGAACAATTGGCCGATGATCTCCGCCGCCTTCACTTTGGTAAAAGTTGGGTAGCAACCGATTTGAAAACTGAATTGGCTGACGTGACCTGGGAGGAAGCATCAACCAAGGTGGCTTCCTTGAATACGATTATGGCCTTAACCTATCACATGCACTATTACTTTGCCGGCGTTCTAAAAGTTATGCACGGAGGGGATTTGACTATCCGAGATAAGTTTAGTTTTGACCACCCTGCCATTAATTCTCAAGAGGAATGGGAAAAGTTTCTAGACGGGGTTTGGGAAACGGCTGAGGCCTTTGCCAAGGAAACGGAGCAAATGGATGTAGCACGGCTTGAGTCCCTCATGACAGAAGAGAAATACGGTAGTTGGTTTCGAAATGTCTTGGTTCTACTAGAGCATGCTCAATATCATTTGGGGCAGATTGTTCTAATCAAGAAGTTGATCAAAGGAGGGAAAGCCTGACTATAACTTCTAAAATCAGGTTAAAGTAATCGAGCGGCTGGACTTGCGTATAAGAAAAGCTTATATTATAGAGTACAAACTAAATATAAAGCTTATGAAAAAGGTACTACTATTGATACCAAGCCTGCTATTCCTTGCCTTTCATCCAAATACAGATTCTGAAAAGCTTTCTGAAAGGGAAGCTTCTACTTTCCAGCAATTAGCACTTAATCCTGCCTACGAGTTGGAAGAACTCAGAATTGACATCATCCGCCGGGAGGAGACTACTGCTGATGGAGATGGCAATTCTAGTACTGAAAAGGTAGATTATCACCCCCTAGGGTTTGATCTGGGGAATGGCCTATTCTATGATTTGAATGGGAACCTTGCGCTACGTTTGAAACACCTATTTGATCTAGATGATCAAAATGAGTTTACGGTCAAGCGAATTGGCAACGTGCAGCAGAATCGTGGGATTGAAAAGCGTAAGGTGTCTGAACGAGCGATTTGTAGGGAGTGGCGCGGTGTTTTAGGCAATGATAGAAGCCAATGCCTGGATGTGTTTGAGGAGGATGGCTCTCTCAAGGTTACTCGTAATGGCCGATTTTGCTATCAAATCGTTGAAGCAGAAGGGGAGGTGAAATACAGCCGCAATCGGAATGGTGGCAGATGGACTCGATTATTGGAGGAAGGAGAACAGACTTTTGTGGAACAGATTCGCGAGCGAAGAAGAGATGTATACAAGCAAGAAGATGGTGAAGTACGCTTGGGGCGAGACATTTTATTAAAGGTAGCGGAATCGGGCAAAAAGATTGAAATCTATCGACTTCGTCGGCAATTAGAACCTAGGTTGATCTTTACCCTGCAGCATAAAGGGGAGGAGATTGTACTACGAGACAGAAGAAGACTTGTCCGTCGCATAGCCCTTGAAGGTGATAAGGTGACGGTCTATGGTCGTAGAAGAGCCTTGTTTGCTTACGAAAAAGGAGCCTAGGGATGGCCCCTCTTCTAGGAAAAAAGAATTCCCCGGATCTATCCAGGGAATTCTACGCAATGTGTTAGAGTCCAAATATCTTACATTTCTTTTCTAGAAGTCTGCTGAAAGTTGTACGCCCACCATTCTTGGTGGTCCAGCGATAAAGGTTGGAATACCGAAAGCTCCACCGGTATTACCTGCATCGATGATGTACTCCTCGTCTAAGAGGTTGTTTCCAAAGAAGGATACGTTGTATTTTCCTTTATAAGTAAAGCCTGCTTTCAGGTTTAACAAGCTGTAGGCGTCCTGTGAAATTAGATCTTGGTTATCCTCTTCGAAGAACACTTTAGATTTGTAGGAAATGGTCGGCGTGAAGTTGAAACGAAGATCCTTGGCGATCTTGGTGTTGATATTTACACCGGCAGAGAAGGAGTGCTTCGGTGTCAGACGGAAAGTGTTTCCGGCTAGTTCTTGCTCCACACCATCAGAATCTACGTCATCAAAGGTGGCATCTATGTAGCCATAGTTGGCAAAGGCGCTGATACTATTAGTGAAGTTATAACTTACTGCCGCTTCAAAGCCAGCTGCACTAGCCTCTCCAGAGTCTTTGGTTTGAGAGATGAATTCTCCCGTTTCTCGGTCGATTTCTACTACACTGGTTTGGAAGTTGGAGTAGTCGTAGATGAATCCATTGATGTCCAATGAAAAGCGTTTGTCTTTGCTTAAGGTCTTAAATCCTAGCTCGTATGACCATACCGTTTCTGCGTCCAAAATGGTCGTATCCGTAGCAGTAATATTGATCACATTGGGCCTACGACCGCGAGCTACATTGGCAAAGGCAGTTATGCCGGAAGTGATATCATAGTTGAAGGCTACCCGCCCAACCGCACTGGTAAAGGTTTCAGACACTTCTACCTTTCCGTCGGTAGGAATAAACAGGTTGTTGCCTGTGCTTCCTCCCAGTACATAACTCAAGCGACCGGGGTCGGCTGCCAAGGGGGCATTGTAGCCACCGGTGATGTCCTCGTAGGTTCCACGGATACCTACAGTGATATCAAATTTGGGGGTAGGGGAGTAAGTAAGATCGCCAAAAATCTCATAGGCGTAGCTGGTACCAAAATTGGTGAACTCTTCTTCGTGAAAGGATTTCAAGGGAGCCATAGTGATGGGGTCAACTTCCCAAAGAAAAGGTTTGCCATCTTCAGTGATCAAGGGAGTAAAGGGGACGCCGGCTGCCGCAAAGAATGGAGTGTATAGAGCGAAAAGGCTACGCTCATCGACTTCCCATGGTACTCTTTGGCTACCATCTTCGTAAAATAGACTTGTACCTAAGAATCCGGATACATTGCTATTGTTGCTGAAATTGAAGCGAAACTCTTGACTGAATTGATCGCCCTTGGCATCCTCTCCAAACCATAAAACCGGTGCCACAGTACCATCAGCATCGAAGGATTCGAAAGAATCAAAACGACGGAAGGCGGTGATCGAGGTTAGACTCCAAGCCTCAGAGAATCGATGCCTTACCGTACCGGTAGCTCCCCACACCTGGCGATCGATAAATAAGTCCTCGCCGCGTTCCATGTCTGCAAAGGTAAAGGGACTCGTATCTCCTCCTGCTGGGGCGTAAGTGCCACTTTTGAAAGAGGTGCCCGGAGGGGTGTCTTCTTGCCAGTTGAAAATCAAATCGGCAGAAGTTTTATCTGAAATCAAGTATCGCAAAGATCCTCTAAAAGCTAAAGTCTCCTTCCCATTTAGTGTCCCTCCTGAGAGGTTTTCAATAAAGCCATCCCGTGCTTTGTATATTCCTGCTACCCGGAAGAAAAGCTTTTGGTCAATGAGAGGCGTGTTAAAGAAGCCAGAGTACTGCTGCTGGTTGAAATTACCAAAGCCGACCTTGATGCGACCAGAGGTTGTGTTATTGGGTTTGTTTTGGATGATATGCATGGCGCCGATCTGTGCTCCTCTGCCAAAAAGGGTTCCTTGTGGCCCTTTCAGCACCTCAATACGGTCAATATCGAAAAGTTCTACGACTGACCCCCTGGATTTACTGATCGAAACCCCGTCTTGGAAAACGGATACCCGGGGCTCGACCCTTGAGTCTCCATCATCACTGGTGATCCCTCGGATGACTACCCCTGGGTTATTGACACTTTGAATCTGGATCTGAAGCCCTGGAACATAGTCCGAAAAGGCATCATATTCGGTGATATTGGTGCTTTGTAAAAATTGACCACCAAAAGAAGTCAGGGCGATGGGCACATCCTGAATGCGTTGCTCTCTCTTCTGGGCGGATACTGTAATGGTGGAAAGCGAGGCGGTAGATTCGGCCAGGGCCACCTTTAGGTCCTGTGTTTCCCCATCTGCTAATTCAACATTGTACGTACTACTTTCATAACCTACGTAACTGATGAGTAGGGTGTAGGCACCGGCTTTCAAATTTGACAATTCGAACTTACCATCTAGGTCCGTGGTGGTTCCGGTGCCAGTGTTTGCAATTAATACACTAGCTCCCACTAGCGCTTGTTCTGTCTCATCGGTAATGCTTCCTCTAATACTGGCGGATTGAGCCTGTAGCGCAAAGGAAAACAATACGGCGCTTAAACATAAAACTAGCTTTTGCATAAACTAAGATTTGATTGCAGTAAATAAAGACCGCAAACCTACTTTCGCTTCATTAGCTGCTTATGTCCGAGGGTTTAAATAATAGTTATGATTTTGCTGTAGCATAGCAGGAGAATTAACCATTAAATAGTGCACTTTCATGAACCTTTTCTGTTAAGATAGTCACCCTTATGAAGAAACTCCTCTACTCCACTTGCTGGAGTAGTAAGTAGACTAATACGGTAGTAAAGGCGAGCCAACTCAAAACTGCACCCAACATATCGCTACAAAAAATTAAATGTCAAACCAGCCACTAAGCGCCCTGAAAAAAGTATAAATAGGGATCCGCAGAAAGGCTGGGAACACATAGAAGTTGTTTCCGATTCGGATGCCGTGTAAGGCAGCGAGAATTCTTAAGATTTCAGAGCTTAGGATGAGCCTAAGCCAAAGAACCTATTTAGTCTGTAATATCAAAACGAAATCGTGCTCCCTTGGGGGAGTGGCTGCTACATATCCTTGCTCATACCGAAGATTTGCAGCCTCATACCGATTCTGGATCGGGTCAAACCATCTAGCCTCGTATTGCTGATCTAGTCGGTTGCGAATTTTCAAGGCTTGTTGCTTCGGGGTATAGGCTAGAATCGTTGACCGAGAAGCGTTGGCTACAATACCAATGAAGTGATTAAATACTTCCTGGCCAGGTTGATCCAGCAACAACTCTTGAGCTGGCCGAAGTTCCCACCAATTAAATTGCTGGAAAAAGCTAGATAGATAACCGATCTGAAGACTACCAGGGAAGTCGATACTTTTTTCCCAGGTAGAAGGACCTCGGCCACCAGGATTGCCATGGTTCTCAATGAGCTCTCCTTCTTCCTGTATCCAAGGCCATATACCATTTGCACCATAGGTGATCCCTGAAATAGGGGTAGCCATCAAACTCCAATAGGAGGCATTGCGCACATCTTCAGCCGTGATCTTAAAGCGAATTTCCTCATAGTTAGGCTCAAGGTTCATGATGGGACGGGCGGGGAGTCGATCCCAATTTTTGGCCATCGGGCCTTTATTAATCCAATCCACGATGCCAGCAGTATTGTTATGACTGGATTGATACCCGACAATATCTAGCCAATGCTCTTCTTTGTACAACTCACCGATCCAGGAACTACCATGCGGATGTTGGGCCACCAGGCCTGGATGAGGCGCTCCGAATACCCCACGCCCTATGGTTTTCCAACGTTGTTCCAAGTCTCCGGTATACTTCCCATCACCCCCCAAGATCCAGATTACTTGATGCCCACCATAACGGGCTACCAGGTACTTAGCCAATAGAATGGCTTCTTCTTGCGGAAGGTAATACCCCGGGCTTAATTCTCTGCCATCGGCAAAGGGTAGGGCCCATAAAAGCACTGGCGCTGCAATAAGCCCATGGGCATTGATCTCTTCTACTTTCTTATCCAATCGTTGAAAGAAGGCGGGGTTTATTTCTATTCTACCACTCCCAATAAAAGCGACTTCTCCTTTACTATCTCGCTCGCAACCTCGCCACTGTGTAGTCACAAACTGGATGACATTATAGTCGTTTTCGGCTCTTTGTTTCAAATATTTATCCCATTCTTCCGGGGTAGATTTTAAGGCCCCGTTCCAGGCGGTACAAGCAGTATAGAAAAAAGGGGTGCCATCAGCATGTTCGATATGGTAATTTCCACGGCTTCTTTGGAGGCTGCCTTTCTGGTAAATAGCCAATTCGCTGGTGTTGAGCTTACATTGGAATTTTCCCTGCACAGCATGAAGACCCTTATCCTCTTGATTTGAACAGTAAGTCACAAAACTCCATTCGCCTATTTCATCGGGCGCAAATCGGATTTTAAATTCCTGATCACCATCCCAAAAACCATTGATTCGATGGGTCTGACCCGTTGGTGAGCTAAAGTCGGCATAGAAACTTTTGATTTCATATAGCGGATTAGTATACACTTGACCACTGGTCAGGTTTAATTCAAACGTATGCCAAATTTCGGTTTGCGTATTGGCCGATAGGAAAGATAGGAGCAGCAAAAGATGGATGATCCCTTTGAGTTTCATCGGATAAGTTGTTTTTCGTTTTGTAATGGAGGCTTGAAAGTCACTACTAAAATAAAACAGGCGAGCCAATTCTTTAACAATGGCTCGCCTATTTTCTCCTTTGAAGGAGGAATTATCTTACTTCGAAATCAGTACTCGCTCCGTTCTCACGCCCTCGCTGGTATTCAACATCAAGAGATAAACGCCATTTTGTAAGCTTGGGACAGGAATGGATATCCGGTTTTCCCCGGCCTTAAAGCTATATTGTTGTCCTCCGCCGATGGCTTGTCCGCCTAAGGTGAAAAAACGGATGTTTCCATCAAATGCTTTTTCGGCAGCAAATGCCAAGTTGAGGTCTTTATCCGCAGTTAAGGGGTTTGGAGAAAGTACCCACTTCGATACAAAATCGATGTCCTGCACGGCTGTGGGGCTTTCACCTGTAGTAAAGGCCTTTGCTAGCGTAAATGGCTGGCAGGTGGAATAGTCATTGTATGGCTTAACTCGCCAGTAGTATTTCTTGTTGGCTTCTAAATTATTTAGTTCCAAGAAATTGGCGTCTTTCACATAAAAGGACTGCTTTTGAAATACGAAGGTCGGCAAGCGATCTATTTCGATTAGGTATTGGGTAGCACCTGGAATGGCTGTCCATTCCAACTCTAGCCCTTGATAGTAGGTGAGTTGTTCATCATTTGCAGGGAAAACGAGTTCCGTATTAGATTCCAAAACGGTTGTGACTAGATTTGGATCTGTGGCCAAGTAATCTCTCTGAGAATCAGCCAAATCCTGAATCATCAATTGCTTTTGCATCTCGGTGAAGAAGTAATCATCTTTGTCACAAGGGAAATATCCCATGGTTAATTTCTCTTCTGGGTTGACGATGGTACCATCAGGATCTTGGATTTCCTCCGTCCAGTTACAGCTGATCCCCGCAAAATTATAATCGGGTGGGGTATCACAAATACGATCCCCCGCGATTGTACAATTGCTCCCATCCATTTTTTCGGTCTGGCCAAAGCCGGGAGCATTAGCTTGGACAGGGTTCCCATGTCTGTCTGGATCGTAGGGGTCACTTTCCCAGCCATTGAAAGGGTGGGGAAGACTGAAAAAATGGCCTAACTCATGTGTCAAGGTAATGGATGAACCTCTCACCTCATTGTTGAGCATTACAACCCAGTCGCGGTCGTTGGAATAAAATCCAAGTACATTACCTGTATTATTGGCATCCAAGATGATGTCCCTAACCATAAATACATTCAAGGCTGCAAAATCTCGATTGGAGTTCATGATGTTTTGCAGGATGAGTGGATTGATCGTCGATTGGGGATGGTTGGAGTCCAGAATCAATGTATGGATCGCATCATTTTGGATGTAGTTGAAATCTCCATCCTTGATATAGAATTGCATCTCAAGGTCAGCAAAATCTGCATTGGCTGTGCAGAGCATATCAAAGACTTGGGCCTCTGGCACCCCTCCAGTACCATCCGTTTTACTAACGATATGGAATTTTATAGGGACATAACGGATTTCTCTTGGTGAAATGGGATTGTTAAGGAGTGCTTGCTTGTTCTTTAGTAGTCTGTGCATGACCTCATCTCCGGTAGTGCCGCAAACGTGCCCTTGGCTAAACAAGGAAAGGCTGGCGAAGGCACAGCAGATGAGCAGGGAAAGCATTTTGTGCATATTGATGATTTTTGGCTTGGAACTTACGGATACTATTTTGTTTCCGGATCAAGTGGAATATGCCGGATTGGCAATGGAAAAGTAAGCGTCAATCTAAAATACTTACTTATGTCGTTTTCAAAGTTCGGCAAAGATAAGAAAAAATGAAAGCCAGCTGCCGACAAGTTTCGCGAATTCTTTGGTCTTCAAATTGCCAAACAAAGCAAAAAAAAGCTACATTTGTGGCCCGAAAAGAGCCTTGGATTTACAGGCGCTTTCGCTCAATTTTCAACAAAAAAGTAACCCATAATTATGAGTAAAGTAACCGTTGTAGGGGCAGGTAATGTTGGGGCCACATGTGCGAATGTGCTAGCCCATAAGGACATTGTCAAAGAAGTCGTTTTGCTGGATATAAAAGGCGATTTGGCTCGTGGCAAGGCCCTCGACAGTTGGCAACAAGCACCCATCGATTACTACAGTACATCTCTAAAAGGTACCGAGGATTATAAGGATACTGCCAATTCGGATATCGTCGTAATTACAGCGGGTATTCCCCGAAAACCTGGAATGAGCCGCGATGACTTGATCTCCACCAATGCGAAGATCGTCAATATCGTGACCAAGTCTATCCTAGAGCACTCTCCCAATCCTATCATCATCGTGGTTTCCAATCCACTTGATGTCATGACCTACGCTGCGCACAAAGGCTCTGGCCTTTCTGATAAGCGTGTTTTTGGAATGGCGGGAATATTAGATACTGCTCGTTATCGTGCCTTCTTAGCCACAGCTTTGAATGTTTCCCCAAAGGATATCCAAGCGGTATTGATGGGAGGACATGGAGACACTATGGTTCCGCTTCCTCGTTATACGACCGTGGCGGGCATTCCGGTGACGGAAATGATCGATGACGAAAGCCTGAATGCCATCGTTGAGCGTACGAAAAAAGGGGGAGGAGAATTGGTGAAGCTGATGGGAACATCTGCCTGGTATGCACCAGGAGCAGCAGCAGCTCAAATGGTAGAAGCTATCGTGAAAGATGAAAACCGCATCTTCCCTTGTTGTGTGAAACTCAATGGTGAGTATGGCCTTGAAGATATCTTCTTGGGCGTACCGGTTAAGCTCGGTCAGAACGGAATTGAAGAAGTGTTGGAACTGAAATTAGATGAAGAAGAAATGACTTTGCTGAATACTTCAGCTGGTCACGTTAAGTCCGTAATGAGCGTATATGATAATATGCAAGCCTAATTGAATAGGCTATACTTCTTCCTGCTCAGCATGGTCTGAGCAGGAAGAAAACTTTGCACCTTTTCCTGCCTTTTACCCTCGATCTCTCCTGCTACAATAAACCTCATTTTTCTCCTGAATCTATTGAACACTTTTTGAATTAGTCTGAAATCCGGCAGAGTAGTCTTAATTCTTGCAGCCTTTTTGGAAAAAAAACATGCTTGCAATATATTGACAATCAATTGGTCAGTTTCTCCCTTCAAACTGTCAATTTGCTTCTAATTGACAGAAGGTACAAAAACAGAAACATTTCAGATCATTACTTGTTTTATAGCTTAGACCCTAGTCAGCAGGGGTTACTTTAAACTAGAATATATGTACGGAGTTAAAGTGGATGATCAGCTTTTTAGGTTAATGCAGACAAATGTCAACCAAAGCCTCTATGACCTTTCCATGGAGCGCCCGATCATGCTTGTTTTCTTACGACACTTTGGTTGTACATTTTGTAGAGAAGCCTTAGCCGATATATCCGAGAAACGTGAGGTGCTGGAGTCACTGGGCGCTAAATTGGTTTTTGTACATATGGCTGAACGGGAAGTTGCTGAACGGTATTTTAATCGATATAACATCCCCAAGGCCATCCACATTAGTGATCCCCAATGTAATTATTACAAGGCCTTTGGTTTAATGAAAGGCAATTTCACTCAATTGTTTGGACTACAGACCTGGATTCGCGGTTTCCAAGCTGGCTTGATGGAGGGGCATGGAATTGGCCCACAACTCGGCGATGGATTTCAAATGCCCGGCGTTTTTGTGATTCAAGACGGGGAGTTGAAGGAAGCCTTTATCCATAAATTGGCTTCGGACCGTCCAGATTATGAGGGCCTAGTTAAGAATTGCTGCGCCCTAATCTAATCTTTATAATTTTCACCACGCTCGGTTCTTCTTCCTTCTTTCTGGTTAGAGATTAGTAAGTCTCTGACAAATAGCTTTTTATATTGTCTTGACTCCTTCCTTTGGACAACATATCCTGTTGAGGTTTTCCGCCACCTTGGCGGAAAATATCTTTCTACCTACTTTTTTTCTCCTCACCAAAAACTTTTTGGGTAAAACAAGTATTTTTATAGGGAACAATTGAAGCAGATTTTATGATAGGATGGAGATTCTCTGATTTTGTACCTGGACAAGAACAAGGAAGTATTTTTGATCGACTATTGAAGTTGTTTCAAGAATTGCTAGTCTACACCTCCGGTGAGGTGAGTGAGGCATTGTCCTGGTTGACAGAGTTAGATAAACAATACAAATTGACGAATAATGAGTATGGAATGGCAGATTTCATTCAGGACCTCATTGATAAAGGCTATATCCAGCAGGGAGATAACGAAAACCCCGATTTTCGGCCGACTGCAAAAATGGAAATTGCGATTCGCAAAAAATCCCTAGAGGATGTCTTTGGTCAATTGAAAAAGAACAAGCGGGGAAATCATAATACGAAGTTTACGGGAAGGGGAGACGAATTTACCTCTGATCTTCGACCTTTCGAATTCGGAGACCAGCTGGATAACTTAGCCATCTCCGAGTCCCTTAAGAATGCTCAGGTAAATCACGGTATCGATGATTTCATGTTGAGCAGTGATGACCTGGAGGTCTACGAGACCTACTATCAAAGTCAGATGAGTACGATATTGATGATCGATATTTCGCACTCAATGATTTTGTACGGAGAAGACCGAATCACGCCCGCCAAGAAAGTGGCTATGGCGCTTTCGGAACTGATTACCACCCGCTATCGAAAGGATACGCTGGATATTTTGGTGTTCGGTAATGATGCTTGGCAGATTGATATCAAGGATTTACCTTACCTCCAAGTGGGGCCCTACCATACGAATACCGTTGCTGGGTTGGAATTGGCGATGGATATTCTTCGCCGAAGGAAAAATCCCAATAAGCAGATCTTCATGATCACCGATGGGAAGCCTACTTGTATCAAGAAAGGCAAGAAGTATTACAAGAATAGCTTTGGTCTGGACCGCACTATCGTAAATCGTACCCTTAATTTGGCTACCCGCTGCCGCAAGCTCGATATTCCCATTACCACCTTTATGATCGCACGCGATCCGTATTTGGTCAATTTTGTGGATCAATTCACAAGAGCCAATAATGGTAAAGCCTTTTACAGTGATTTGGCGGGTCTAGGGGAGTTCGTTTTTAGGGATTATAAGAATAACAAGACCCGGCGTCGATAGACAATGATCCGTATATACAATTTTTAGGGGCCATAGCCGTTGAAAGATAGAAGGAATAAACGGTAAAACATGAAAAAACAAATGGCCCCAGCTGCCGTGCGTACCCTGACAGGGACGTCCCAGCTGTCTACTCGCTGGACTACCACCTGGATCTCAGCGCTCGCTCTATTGCTACTATTATTCATTAGTAGCAAGCTCACCGCTCAAAAACAAGCTTTATTATCTGAAGCAGATCAGGTTCAATTGGCAGCCTATGAGGATACCTTGGCTTTGTTATCCTATGCGATTGTAAATGATTCTTTGCCGGAGCATCGTTTTGGTGCATGTCGGGAATTTATCCTCAAGTTGAAGACGGCACTGAAGACAGATAACTCCTTTCAATATAAGTTTGATCGAATCAAATCGGCTTCAATCATGTACCCACAGGATAGCAGCTTTCGCTTGATTACCTGGCAGTTGTACGTGGATAAAGACGAATATCGCTATTACGGTGCCATTCAAATGGCCTCTCAGGAACTACAACTATTTCCTTTAATTGATCGCTCCTTTGACCTGGAAACTAAAGGTAACCTAGAACAAATGACCTTTGAATCAGGCAAATGGTATGGAGCCCTCTACTATAATATGAAAGAATTCAAAGGCCCTGATGGGAATCCACATTATTTGGTTTTTGGTTATGATGGATATGAATTCTTTAATAAGCGCAAGGTCTTAGATGTGTTGCACTTCAAAAATGGGAAGCCTGTATTTGGGGCGCCTGTTTTTGCATTTGAGCCTTCTAACCGACCGGCTTACACCAAAAATCGGATCATGATGCAATACTCTGCAGAAGTAGGTGCCAAGCTGAACTATGATGCCGCCTATGAGCAGGTAATGTTAGATCATCTCATCTCTATGCCAAGTCCTCACGGAGATATTGCCAATTATCCCGATGGTAGTTATGAAGGCTTCGAACTCAAGAGAGATGGTAAATGGCATCACATATCTAAAGTCTTCCACCAAGTGCAAAAAGATCCCATCTTGCCAGATCCTATCCTGGATTCTCGGACTAAAGATATCTTTGGGAAGAATAAGTAGTGCGACAATTTTTGTAGACAGGTTCTTGGCGAGAAGGGTTGCGACTGAGGGAAGCCGGCCTTTTATCTACAAGGTGCGCCAACACACAAAAAGTGTTAGAGAACTGTCGTACAGTGGTATAAATTAGTAACTTGAGCAGCCCAGCAGTAAGCTGTTCCTTGTATACTAAAGATATATCCGCATGATTGAATCTCACCACATTAAGGTTGAGCGGACCGCTCATTATTACACCATCGGTCAAGCCTCCTCCGACGTCAAATATTTGATAATAGCCTGCCACGGGTATGGGCAATTGGCGGAACATTTCATTCGGAAATTTGATGTTTTAGCTCGTCCCGATACGTTAATAGTTGCCCCAGAAGGACTTTCTCGCTTTTACTGGGATGGATTAACGGGGAAGGTAGCTTCTTCCTGGATGACCAAGGCGGATCGACTCCATGAAATCGCTGATTACGCCAAATATCTGAATGATCTCCATCAAGCTTATTTGCAGCAACTACCGGCAGGAGTGAAAACGATCTTATTCGGCTTTTCGCAAGGTTGTGCGACGGTCATCAGGTGGCCCATGGAGCATTTTCCCGATTTTGATACTTTGATTTTGTGGGGCGGGATGATTCCTGAGGATTTGGACTATATCCCGCACAAGCGCTACTGGTCAGCTAAGAAGATCTACAGTATGTTTGGGACTGAAGATCAGTTTATCACACCAGAACGGGTAGAATTCCATCGAAATTTGATTGCGAAACAGCAGTTAGAAGTAGAGGAAGGTACTTTTGCAGGTGGCCATGTGGTGGATCGGGACGCTTTGACCCAGTTGTTTGCCCAAATTCGTGATTAGCTTGGAATCTAGTGCATTCGATCTCCTCGTAATTCCAGGTCTTTCATTAATTCAGCTTCGTAGGTTAGGTAGGCCTGCCAGCGTTCCTTTACCTTTTCTTCATCACTATATAATTTGGCAAGGTCAATGAAAAGCCGATAGTGCCCAGCTTCGGATACCATGAATTTATGGTAAAATTCTTTTAAATAGTCATCGCTGATATGAAGAGAAAGCAATCGGAAGCGTTCACAGCTTCGAGCTTCGATAAGGGCACAAACTAGCAGCTTTTCCAGGAGTCGATCTTCTCTGGAACCTCCTTTTTTCTGGAATTTCAATAGGGCGTTGACATATTCATCTTTGCGTTGCTGGCCCAATTGTAGTTCGCGTTTTTCGAGCTCATTCAATACCATGCGAAAATGCCCCCATTCTTCGGTTACAATAGGGGCCAGTTCCTTTACCAATGCTGTTCTTTCGGGATATTGCTGAATGAGTGATATACAAGAAGTAGCCGCTTTTTGCTCGCAATAGGCATGATCAGTGAGAATTTCTTCTAGGTCCATCTCCGCCAAATTTACCCATCTGGGATCGGTTGGCAGCTGTAAGCCCAACATCCGTACCGTATACAGTTCCTTTTCCTGTTGATCCATAATACTACGACCTTTGTGATGAGCCGCAAAGTTATCAGAAATTCTCCAGGCAACTTAACTGATTGATGAAAAAATCCAGTTGGAAGACCTCGTATTCTTCAAAGCCACTGCTCCAAAAAACTCGAATGGCATCTACCTCACTATGCTTTAGCAGACCCATCTGACTCCGGTCAATCGGGTAGTGAACTTGATAAGTGAGTAGATCGGTGGTGAGATCATAGCTTCCGCGATCCATTTTACCCGCCTTTAGGTTGATGAAATCTCCATTTAATAACTTGATCGTCAGATAGCTACCTTTTTCTATAAAGCCGTAGGCTTCCCGAGCATTGGGGTAAGCAAAAGTGAATTGTAAAGCCAAAAAGCGATAGCCACCGACGGAGGTGAAATTACCTTCACACTTGAGGTACTCTTTGTCCTTCAGGAAAGGACGTAAACGATCGTCAGTATGAGTGAATAGTAATTCCTGTTTGACATCCCTTCGCCATTGTCCTGTTTTTTCGTCTTTGCCTTCAAATTCCATCTGGCAAGCGGGGGCGGGTGGATAAAGCAATAGGTCCCGTTGCCCACTAACCGCTTGAGAGTTGTCACTTAAAGGAATATTGAAACTAACTGCGTTATTTGAGGGTAATCGCGTATTGGCATTGGATTGATTGCGCTTGCGCTTTTGCTTGAGATTAAACGCTTCGACAAAGCCCCCTTTAACCGTCAATTCTTCGGCCTTCTGGGCTTCTTGTTGAGCGAGTAGCGCTTCACGAGCGGTCTCCAATTCCATATTTTTAGCGGCCTTAAGCCGAGTGGTCAAATGATCAATGTCCTGCTTATTAGCATTTCCATTTCGTTGCGCCCTGAGGAATTCTTCCTGGATCTGTTCTCTAGCCTGTTTAGCCTTGTCGGCTCTTTCCTGGGCAATTAGGACCGCCTCTTTGGCCAACTGAGCTCTTCTGGAGGCAATGTTAAAAAGATCCTCTTGTGTCACATCGATGTTACCATCTAGGGGTTCAATCTGCCCCTTGAAAACCGGATATTTTCGTTGTAGGTCTTGTTGTTCTGTAGGTTGAAAAATCTCATCACTACCGGAGGAATAATCGGAAAAATATTGCCAGCTCCCATCCTCATAAACAATAATTTTTTCCCCTTTTTCATTCTCTCTTATAACTTGTCCTTGGAGTAGGTGAGTAGGAAGGATACCGCTTAAAACCAGCGAAAAGAGGGCCAAACGTAGAATTGTTTTAAATTGCATATTTTTAAAGCGATTTTGGATGTTTGGATTGGTCTTGGATTATGCCATTCAGGCCTCCATCAAGGGCAGCACTATTTTAGTGGCTTTTTATTGTTGTTAATACGAAAGTTTAACCGAAATGTTGCTTGCAAAAATACATAAACCCTTGCTAAATGGTGAAACACGCTTATTGGATGGGAGTGGCAGTGCTGGCACTGATTTCGTGTGCAGAACAGGAGGATACCAATGCGAATAATATAGCCCGAGCAAACACGATTATTGTTCAATACCCTGAAACCTACCAGGACTCGACAGAGGTCTCCTTTTTCGAAGCGTCTAAAGTTATAGACCCTTTTCGTTGGCTGGAATATGAATATTCACCCTCTGTTACCTATTGGACGAAGAGCCAACAGTCCCTTACCCGGAAATACTTTGATTCTCTACCTGATAAATGGCTGATTGAGCAGCGACTACGAGATCTGTGGAATTATGAACGTCGTAGTTTGTTGGAAAAGAAAGGTGCTTATTACTACCAATTCATGAATAGAGGATTGGAGGAGCAAGCTATCTTTTACCGAAGCCAGGCCATTGAAGGCCCGTTTGAACAACTATTCGACCCGAATCAATTGTCTGCGGATGGAAGCGTTTCGGTCTCGGCCCATACCTTCTCGGCGGATGGTCGTCTGCTGGGGCTACAACTGTCTAAAGATGGATCAGATTGGAAAACGATTCGGGTGCTTAATCTCCGGACAGGGCAACTACTACCGGATGTGGTAGAGGAGGTGAAACACTCTGCCATTGCCTGGGATAAAGAGGGTTTTTACTACAGCAGATATCCCAGCGCACAGCACTATGATCGCTCTGCTAAGAATGAATTTCACCAGTTGTTTTATCATAAACTAGGTACGAGTCAAACATCGGATGAAGTAATTTTTGCAGATCGAATTTTCCCCGAACGCAATGCACGTGCTGTTACTTCGGTAGATCAGCGATTCCTGATTCTCCAGCTATACGAAAATAGCCATGGCAATGCCATTTACTTTCGCAATCTGACCAATGGCAATCCAGAATTTACCCCGATTTACTCCTTCTTTGATGAGCAATTCGATTTTGTCGGTGGATATGGAAACAAACTGCTCTTCAGAACAACCCATCAAGCAGATAAAGGAAGATTGGTTCAAGTCTCTACCAGTAATCCCGCAGCTCCCTATTGGGAAGAAATCTTGCCAGCAGGGAATACCTTGATGGATCAAGTCTATCTATATGGTAATAAGTTGATTGCTCATTACCTGCAGGGCGGGAAAAGCCAGGTAATTGTCTATAGCTTGTCAGGGGAGCAGCTGTATGAAGTAGATCTTAAACCGCTGGGCTTGGGAGCGGTCGGTCAAATAACGGGAAACCCGGAAAATAATGAGGCCTTCCTCTCTTATTCTAGCTTCAATTTCCCGGAAAGAATCTATCGGCTCAATTTAAATAATGGAGTACTGGAACCCTACTTCATTCCCGAACTTGATTTTGATCCAGCAGATTATGAAATCAAACAAGTCGAGTTTGATAGCTATGATGGCGTACCTATCACGATGTCTATCGTTCACCGAAAGGGACTCCGTTTAACCGGTAATAATCCAGGTCTTTTGCTAGTGCTGGACGAAGAATTATCGCCTCCGAAACTCCAGTTTAATCCAACTGGCTTGCAATTAATGCCGATCATGTTGGAGCACAATGGCGTGTGTGCCATAGCGCAAATCAGAGGGCACGAAGGAAAAGGTTTGAGTTGGCTCCGAGCAGGCTCAGGCAAAAATAAACAAAACAGCTTTGACGATTTTCAAGCTGCTGCTGAATATTTAATAGCGAATAAATATACCTCCTCCCAAAAAATGGCGATCTATGGGCAGGGGAGAGGAGGCTTGGTGATCGGGGCTTGCCTGACACAAAGACCAGATCTATATCGAGTCACTATCGCTGCTCATGGCCTGCAAGATATGCTACGTTATCAAAGATTTGCAGGTGGTTGGTTGTGGAAGGACTTGTACGGAGAAAGCACTGACGAAGAGGTATTTAGTTTCATATATGCCTATTCACCTTTGCACAATGTAGTTGAAGCAGATTATCCTGCCACGCTGGTGATGACTGCCGAACATGATGATCGTATTGTTCCGGCTCATTCTTATAAGTTTACAGCAGCGCTGCAGGCTTTACAAAGAAAAGAGGAAGCCTATCCACCTATTTTGATTCAGGTGGAGGAGGGCGCTGGGCCTGTGCAAAAGAACGCTGTATCTCGAGCGATTGCAACGGGGACCCAGGTATTGAGTTTTATTCTTTTTAATTCAGACGAAGCTATCGCCTACTGACCATGATCTATTTGGTGAAGATCGGATTTTTGCCCATTCGGATTTGGGATATCCTCGATATATTGATCGTGGGGTATCTGATGTATCTGATCTATCGATTGCTCCGGGGAAGTATTGCCTTCAATATATTTGTGGGGGTCTTAATGCTTACCATGGTAGCCTGGCTGGTCAACCGACTACAAATGGATTTGCTCTCCACCGTGATGGAGAAATTTGTGGAGGTTGGGGTAATCATCATCGTCGTGATATTTCAACCTGAAATAAGGCGTTTTCTCCTGTTTTTGGGAAACACAACACTTCGGCAACGCTCCCACTTTTGGGAACGATTGTTAAATCGAAACTTCCAGGCCACCCCTAAGAAAGAGCAAGAGGTGATGGCCTTAAAAGCGGTCATGCTCCGACTTAGTAAACAGCGAATTGGGGCGCTGATCGTTTTAAGTAAAAATGCAAATTTGGAAGGACTGATTAACTCGGGGGTACGACTGGACGCCCAAATCAGCGAACCCTTGATCGAAAGTATATTTACGAAAGAAAGCCCCTTGCATGATGGGGCATTGGTTATTGCCAACGGGAAGCTACAATGGGCTAGCTCCGTGCTGCCGGTGTCGGATAACCCGAGCTTGCCCAAAAGTGTAGGCTTGCGCCACCGTGCCGCAGTAGGTATTACAGAACGTTCGAATGTTGCTGCTTTCGTAGTTTCAGAAGAAACGGGAAGCATTTCTTTCTCGATTGAAGGCAAATTAGACCGTAAATTATCAGAGGACGGGATTATAGAATTATTGAAAAGACACTATTTATAGGCTGCAATGAGAATTGATAGAACGGAGGAGTTTTTACTCACCGCCGAAACCAGAGAAGCAATCTCGGCCTTACTACACCGTTGTTTTCCTGGCTATCCGGCACATCAAACTTACTATAAGTATCCCCCTAGTTTTCGTTACTTGCTTTGGGAAGAACAAGAGCTTATTGGGCATATGGGCGTCGTGTCGCGTCCGATTGGCTACCAAGGAGATCTATTCCCAATCTTTGGCATCATGGATCTCTGCATTTCACCGACCCACCAACATCAGAAACTAGCCACACATTTATTATCAGAATTGGAAGAACTGGGCCAAAAATCTGGCATTGATTTTATACTTTTAGTCGCCAAAGAACAAGAGCTTTACCTAAACAATAAATTTCAGGCCGCCCATAACCTCTGCAAATGGTTGCTGCTCACTGAAAACCGGGTTTTAGGCTTAGTTCACCGTGAACTTCCGGATCTCATGGTCAAACCTCTACAAATGAAATCCTGGCCTAAGGGGTCGATCGACCTAATGGGGCCATTATTTTAGGGAAGGGTTTAGAATGGGGTATTTAGATTGATGAATTAATAGGGAATAGGGGGTATTTAGAATGAAGAATGTGTCTTGTACAGTGAGAACGATTAATACTTCTTCATTCATGATTATCCAATGTAAATTATCCCTTCTTCGTTTAACATGATTCAGTATCTATGATCCACTCAAAATCACCCATTCAACACTATTCAGTATTGATTACAAAAACGCTTTAATCAACAATAAAACCAGAAAAGATAGCATATGGAAAAAGTGATGCAGTATATCGAGGAACATAAGGATCGTTTCTTAGATGAACTATTAGAAATGCTGAAGATCCCGTCGATTAGTGCAGATCCAGCCTATAAGGATGATGTGATGAAAACGGCCATGATGGTGGCTGACCTACTGAAGGAGGCTGGGGCTGATGGCGTCGAAGTAATGCCGACGGAAGGACACCCGATTGTTTATGGCGAGAAAATTCTTGGAGAAGGACTGCCAACTGTGTTGGTTTATGGTCATTACGATGTTCAGCCCCCTGATCCCCTAGATTTATGGGAATCACCTCCTTTTGAGCCGGTGATCAAGAAAACGAAGGTTCACCCAGATGGGGCTATTTTTGCTCGGGGTGCCTGCGACGATAAGGGGCAGTTCTTTATGCATGTGAAGGCTTTTGAAGCGATGATCAAGAATGATGCATTGGGTTGCAATATCAAGTTTATGATCGAAGGGGAAGAGGAAGTAGGCTCTGATCATTTGGGTGATTTTTGTAGAGCGAATCAGGGGAAATTGGCATGTGATGTGATATTGATATCCGATACATCCATTATCTCAAATTCTACGCCTTCCATCACTACCGGACTGCGAGGCTTGAGTTATGTGGAGGTAGAGGTTACTGGCCCTAACCGAGACTTACACTCGGGGGTATATGGTGGAGCCGTTGCCAATCCTGTGAATGTACTTTGCGGCATGATTGCTTCTTTGCAGGATGAAAATAAGCACATCACCATTCCTGGCTTTTACGATGATGTGGAGGTGATTTCGGAGGACGAAAGAGAGGAAATGAACAAAGCACCCTTTAGCCTTGACCAATACAAGGAAGATTTGGCAATTGGGGATATCCAGGGAGAGAAGGGCTTCACTACCATGGAGCGCACCTCCATTCGCCCAACCCTTGACGTAAATGGTATTTGGGGTGGATATACCGGCGAAGGAGCCAAGACGGTTCTTCCATCAAAAGCTTTTGCCAAGATCAGTATGCGCCTGGTACCTCATCAAAATTCTGATAAGATTGCTAAACTTTTTGCGGAACATTTCGAGCGTATAGCTCCTGATTCTGTGCAAGTTAAGGTGAGTTTTCATCATGGAGGAGAACCCGTAGTTACCCCTACCGACACACCAGAATACCGTGCAGCGCATCTAGCTATGCAGGAGACCTTCGGTAAGGCCCCCATTCCAAAGCGAGAAGGAGGCAGTATTCCGATCGTGGCTTTATTTGAAGAAGTACTGGGCGTGAAGTCTGTTTTAATGGGCTTTGGTTTAGATTCTGATGCCTTGCATTCGCCTAATGAACACTACGGCCTATTCAATTTTTACAAAGGCATAGAGACTATTCCTTATTTCTATCATCATTATGAGCGCTTGAGAAAAGAAGCCTAAGTCCATTAATGGCGTGTTTCGAAAAGCTTCTTAGATCAACAAAAAGAAATGAACAGTATGAAAAACCTAATAGTTATTGCACTCCTCTTTTTTGCACAGACAGCCATCTGGGGACAGGGGAGCATCTATACCATGATGGATAAAAGAGTGGCGAAGGTCAAAGAAAAAGTGGTGGAATGGCGTCGCTATTTGCACGAAAATCCGGAATTGAGTAACCGTGAAGTTAAAACAGCAGCCTATATCGAGAAACATCTAAAGGGGCTAGGACTAAAAGTTCAGACCGGTGTTGCGCATACTGGTGTAGTGGCAGTCCTAGAAGGGGGGCGACCTGGACCAACGATCGGTCTGCGGGCGGATATGGATGCTTTACCTGTAGTGGAAAGGGCACCCATACCATTTGCCTCAAAGGTAACGACCACTTTCTTAGGAAAGGAAGTAGGCGTAATGCATGCTTGTGGCCATGATACGCATGTAGCTATGCTCATGGGGGCGGCTGAAGTACTAGTGAGCATGAAGGACCAGTTAGCTGGGAAGGTGGTATTCATCTTCCAACCAGCGGAAGAAGGCGCGCCTCCTGGCGAAGAAGGAGGAGCAAAATTGATGGTTAAAGAAGGGGTGCTTAAGGATAATGGTGTAGATGTCATTTTCGGTCTTCACATTAATTCCAAAACGGAGGTCGGACATGTTAACTATAAGCCTGCTGGTACTTTGGCCGCAGCCAATCGATTTGTGATCAAAGTGAAAGGCAAGCAGACCCACGGCTCAACCCCTTGGACCGGAGTGGATCCCATTACGGTTTCTGCACAAATCATCCAGGGCTTGCAACACATTATCAGTCGGCAAACACAGTTGACGAAGGAGGCAGCCGTGATTTCCATTGGAAAGATTAGCGGCGGAGTCCGATCCAATATTATCCCTGAGGAAGTAGAGATGATAGGGACCATTCGGACATTGGATGTCGATATGCAAAAGAAAGTCCATGCCGATATTCGAAGAACGGCTACCAAGATTGCCGAAAGTGTAGGGGCTGTTGCTGAAGTGAGTATCGAGGAGGGATATCCAGTTACTTATAATGATCCAACCTTAACGAATCAAATGCTGCCCACCATAAAATCTACAGCTGGCCAAGAAAATGTTCATTTAATCGATGCAAGGACTGGTGCTGAGGATTTTTCCTTTTTTGCTGAGGAGGTACCAGGCTTGTTTCTATTCTTGGGTGGGATGCCGAAGGGAATGGATCCCGCCGAGGCTGCCCCCCATCACACCCCTGACTTTTTCATTGATGATAGTGGATTGGATCTAGGGGTGAAGTTGTTATGTAATCTAACGATGGATTACATGATCAAAAATAGAAAGTAATGTTCAAAAAGATTTCTCTTCTGGTAGGCTTAACACTATTGGTGATCGCCTGCCAGCAAACGCTCATTATGGACGAAAAGATTATTGACTGGCAAGGGCATAGAGGTGCCCGAGGACTCGCTCCAGAAAATACTATTCCCGCTTTTCTAAAGGCCTTAGAATATCCTGCTGTGCGAACCCTAGAATTGGATTTGGCTGTTTCTAAGGATAGCCAGTTGGTTATTTCTCATGAGCCCTGGATGAATGCTGTCTTCTGCCTGCAGCCTGATGGTTCTCCCATCAAGGAAGAGGAGGAGAAAAGCCGGTTTGCGATTTTCCAGATGAATTATGAAGAAGTGAAGGCTTTTGATTGTGGTTCCAAAGGCAATCCCAACTTTCCGGAACAGAAATTAATGAAGGCCTATAAGCCAACGTTTCGGGAAATGGTTAATACGGTTGAGGAACATGCCAAGACGAATCAGCTGCCTGCGCCTCGTTATAACCTAGAAATCAAGAGTGAAGTGGAGTGGGATAGCATTCTCTGCCCCAATCCTCAAACCTTTGCGCGTATGGTGGTAGATGAATTGGAGGCTTTGGGAATCGTTGATCGCGCCGTAGTTCAGTCTTTTGATATGCGTCCTCTGAGAGAGGTGCGGGCATTAAACCATAAACTGCGTCTAGCCCTTCTGGTCTACTTACCGGCCAGCCTTGAGGACCAGTTAGATCAATTGGGTTTTATCCCAGAAATCTACAGTCCCTACCATAAATTGGTTACGGCCAACTTGGTCAATGAGGCTCATGCAAAGAGTATGAAGATCATACCTTGGACTGTGAATGAGACGACTTTGATGGATTCTTTATTGCAAATGGGAGTGGATGGCATTATCACGGACTATCCAGACCGGATTCCAGAAATATATTAGCTTTCCATTCAGAAAGATGGACTAGTCAAAAGGATAAGCGGCCATTTTGCTTGCTTATCCTTTTGTCGTTTCTGAGCAGCTAAGAAGCTCCAATCCCATCCTTTTGTGTTTTTCTATGGTGGGCCAGCGCAAAATGGATCTGTGTATAGGAGAACAAGCCATCGAAGCGCTCGTAAATGTCTTTCAATTTATAAGGCTGTTCTAAATACTTTAGCGTGTCAAGTATTTCCTTAATCTGTGTGGAAGAGATAATGGGGGCGATATCAATAGCCTCCCCGTTTTCATACAATTGCGCCAAGTGGTTGTAGATGGTTCTGCTACTTAGCTCTCGCTTGGCAGCCATTTGCTCTACATTTAGACCCTGCTGGTACAATTGAAGGGTGACTTGTAAGGTAGCGCCATCTCTCAAGCTGGTCGCATTGCTGGCTACAAACCCACGTATGGCTTCCATGAAGGCATCTCCGTAAAGTTGAAGCTTTCTTTCACCGACTCCAGAAATTTGTTGCATTTCAGCATCTTGCATGGGTCTACGAGCCGCCATTTCTTCTAAGGTCGCATCACTAAAGATGATATAGGGCGGGACACCGCGCTGTTGAGCCAACTGTTTCCGCAACTGCCTAAGTAGTTCGAAGAGATCGTCTCTGACGCGCTGCCGTTTGGTGGCTGGTTTGGCTTTGGCTTTCGCCGCCTCTTGCCGAGCC
>JAHQWA010000532.1 GCA_019634045.1 Saprospiraceae bacterium | reverse complement strand
TAGGGTTGTTGGTGATTGGTTTCACCGCAGGCTTTTTTACTAATCGAGAATTGGTTAAAAGACACATCCAAAGGGTTGGGGAAATGGGTGGAGGGCCAAGACTTCACGACTACATCTACACAGCTATAGAAGCTACAGATGAGCAAAAGGAGGTTTTAGGACCTATGATAAAAGAGCATGGCAGGGAGTTGTCAAAGTTGATGCGAGAAACGCGTACGGATAGAAAGGAAATCATGGATAAGATGTTTGCCGCTATTAGAGAAGAAATTAGTCCTGCACAACAAGAGCAATTGACAGCCTTTAGGAAGAAGTACCTTAAACGAAAGCGACCCAACCGAGGGCGCACTGGAGAATTTCAGAAACGAAAACGAAAAGACTTTGAAGGGAAAAAACGCGAAAAGATGCCTCAAGAGTGAACTAAAGGAATTGAATAAATACTAAAGGAAAGGACTATGACTTAAGCTGAATAAGGCAAGTCTTTAAAGTAGAACTTTTAGAGTCGGTACAATCTTGTGCCGACTCTTTTTTTGTCTCCAACCATCAGGTAATATATAAGTCTCCTGAAAATTCCGCTACATTCAGAAAGATATAGCGGAATAAGATAGTTTAAGTGCTAAAAAAACACTTTGTACACATAGTTGTTTGATTATTAGCATATTATGTGTGTTCTCTGCCCCTCCTGTGTACTATAAGTAAAGTTTTTTATTGCTCGTGTACTATTGGTAAAGATTTATGGACTATTAGAAAAGCAAAGTATTCATAGGGATCCCATCTTTGATCCACTACTTACAGAAAGTGGAAATAAATACAAAAATCTGATTTCTATGAAAATGGCAATTTTCCGACAGCTCATCCAACTTTTACTTTTCTTCTGCTTGCCTGGCATTTTATCTCTAGATGCGCAAACAGCTTTGATCAGCGATGGTGAGTTGCATACCGTCAATTTTAATGTAAATGACAAGGTTCAAGAATTTAAGATTCCTGATGATCTGACTTCAGGAAGAGTGTACTTCGAAGCCTACGGAGGTGATGGAGGACGTAAAAAGAATTCTGCCGATGGGAATGGTGTCCGAGCGAAAGGCGGCCAAGGAGCCAAGATCGGGGCCTGGTTCGAAATAGGGACCGAAGCGGGTGAGATACCGCCAGGCGCAACGGTTTTATTCATTATTGGTGAGCACGGACAAAACCTGAACGGGGTATTTGCTCGTGGCGCTGGAGGTGGAGGGGGCACCGGAGTCTTATTTCAGGAAGCGAATAATGCTTATACCTTACTTCTGGTATCCGGCGGTGGCATGGGAGGCGCGGCGGACTGCTGTACTGCAAGCAAAGATGGAAGGCCCGGAGAACCTTATGGTTGTGTGATTTACGGAGATAATGCATATGAATCAAATAGTTATTGTCACTACGAGCAAGAATTATCGATAATAAGTCTATGCTTATCAGGTGGGAGTGTACTTCATGACAACTCTAATGCTTATGGCCCAAATGTAGTTACCACTGAACCAGGTGATTATGTAGGCTGTGCGAGTTGTAAGACGGGAAAAAGAGGCTGGCCTGGAGCTACCTCAATTCCAACCAATTGGATCAAACCAACTGGTGGCGAAGGAGGTGAAGATTGTGATAACCCTTCTCTTACTACCCGCGGAGGTTTCGGGTTTGGAGGAGGAGCGGCCGGAACATCAGGGACCTTTTACTCATCCTGCGGTGCTGGTGGTGGGTTTACAGGCCATACTGATAAGGGGGGCGGAAGTTACATTAACGATGGGATAGCACTGAGTAGCTTTGGGAAAGTGAGGGTGAAAAGAGGAACGACGAGTGACCCTAAGGATGGTAAAGTGCTTTACCGGATCATACCAGCAGCGGAGGCCATATGTAATGATGTAACCGTTGATATTAGTGGGACCAACAGTGTACAAGTACCAGCAGAGTCACTGGCTTCTGGTGTGCTTGATCCCGAATTTACGGAACCTCTGCTATTTTTTATCCCAGGAGGCTACGATGAAGGCTCTTCTTTCCTGGCTAATTGTAGTAACCTTGGCCCCAATTTAGTAACCGTCACTGTAGCCGGCCGATATTCTGGAAACAGTACACAATGTACTTCTATTGTGACCGTGGTAGATGTGACACCACCAAACGCAAATTGTAATGATCTTACCATTACGCTCGACAATAATGGAGACTATACGCTTAGCAATGCCGATATCAACGCCATCAGTGCTGGGAGTACAGATAATTGTGGAATCGCAAAGAGGGAAGTGGAACCTGTAGGGTTCTATTGTTTTAACACAGGTCCCCAAACCGTGATCTTAACGCTTACCGATCATAGTGGTACTACCAATACTTGTATAGCAAATGTCAATGTACTTGGAGGAGCTCCTCTTTCGGTCAATTGCCAAAATACTACCGTGGAGCTAGACGCTAATGGGACAGTAAGGCTGTCAGCTGATGCCATACATGCGGGGAGCTACAGCGATTGTATTCCCAGTCTGGAATTAAGCCAAAGTAATTTTACTTGTGCAAATATTGGGGATAACACGGTAACGCTGACCGGAACGGATATAAACGGGGTAGTGAGTAGCTGTCAGGCTAGGGTTACGGTGGAAGATAATTTAGCTCCGACTATTACTTGTAACTCAGAAACCATCGTGTTAAGCGGTCAAAGTCAAATACAGGTAACTGCCGCTAGTCTCGTAAATAATGCTTCCGATAATTGTGGCGCGCAATATCGCTTTGACAGCCGTACCATAACCCTTGAACTTCAGAGTGATATATATGCTTCTGATATTAGCTGGACGATCACTAATGATCAAACCAATGAAGTGGTTGCTCAAGGAGGAGATTACCCTTCTTGGCCAGATCTAGCAGGGCTAGGGGATGCGCTATTCTTTAGCCATACAGCTCGATTGGATCCAGGTTGTTACACATTAAACTGGGTAGATATTTGGGGAGATGGATTTCTCTGTGATTACAAAATCGGCGGGAATATTGGAGAGTACAATATTACGCCACATTTCCGACTGGTGGATGGCACCGGTAATGAATTGGCCAAGTATACCTGTAATGATGACTTTGGTCATCAATTGGCTGTTCCCTTTTGTGTGAGTGATGATGATGAGGTAAGCAGTTTGAATTTTGATTGCCTGAATGTCGGAAGCAACCCACTGGCTTTGGTAATTGAGGATGCATCAGGTAATGCCAGCACTTGTCAAACTAACGTAAGAGTTCAGTCAGCCCCTGTTCAGTGTAGTCCCATTTCTGTTCAATTACCAGACAATGGAGTGGGATATGTGCAGGCGAGCCAATTGGGCAACTCTCCGACTGATTTTTGTGGAAACGAAGTGGATTACTATTTCCAAACTCCAAAGATTACGCTGGAATTTATATCCGACTGGTGGCCAAACGATGTGACCTGGACTATTACAGACCTGAGTGATAACGCTGTCGTTGCCCAGGGAGGCGGAGACTATGCAATCTATTTGCCTGAGGCTAGAAATGTAAACTCAAACCGGTACTTCTCTCATTCTTTCAACCTGGAGAATGGGTGTTACCGGCTAGATTGGTCTGACAAATGGGGGGACGGCTTTCAATGTACTTATCAAAACCCGGTGCCTAGTTTGAATTTAGTATCCTACGTACCCGAACCCATTATCAAGATCGCTGATGGTGCTGGCACGGTATTGTTGGAGCGCTTCTGTCATGAAGTCAATGGACTGGGCTTCTCCTCAGAATTCTGTTATGACAGCGGTCTTAGCCTGCAGGAAAGAGCAACATTTGACTGTAATGATATAGGAACAAATCCGGTGGAGATCACCTTGAAGTATTCCGATGGATCGACCTCTAACTGCCAGACCACGGTAGAGGTATTGCCTCCAAGTCCGGTGGCGACATGTAAGGATATCGAAGTGGAATTGAATGACGATGGAGAAGCCTTAATCAAAATAGAAGACGTTTACGACGGAGAATTCTGTGGGATCGCTCATTTAGATACTGATATATTAGACTTTAGCTGTGGGATGGGCACTACTCCAGTCACCCTTACCCTTACCGACATGGATGGAACGGTCACCTCCTGTACGGCCAATGTAACAGTAGTAGATCCAGAGTTTCCAACTGCCGTTTGCCAAGAGGCGACAGTGTACCTGGATGAAAACGGTTTGGCTACTGTTGATGCCTCAGCCTTGGACGGCGGGTCTACAGATAACTGTGGAGTAGTAGCCGTCACTTTTCTCGATGGTTCTACCCAATTCTCATATGACAATTGCTCCACAGCAACGGCCGTAGGTTTCACGGCTACGCTAAAGGTGGCCGATCATTATGGAAATTCCAGTACGTGCACCAGCCAGGTATCTGTGATAGACAATACACCGCCAGTACTCAACTGTAAGGACGTCATAGTGCCATTGGGCGAATCAGGTATTGTAGTCGTGAATCAGAATACGATTCTGGCCGAACCTATCAGTGACAATTGCCAGATCATGAGCCAGGACAATTTTTCGATCAATTTTGACTGTTCTCAGTTAGGGACTCATACCTTTAATCTTTCTTCCAGCGATCAATCGGGTAACGAGAGTTCTTGCAGCGCTACCGTAACAATTGTGGATGAGACCACGCCAACAGCTGTTTGTCAGGATATAAGTGTCCAACTGGATGTTTCCGGTTCCGCAAAGGTCACTACTGGTGAGATCGATAATGGTTCTTCAGATGCATGTGGCTCATTGGATCTTTCTTTAGACATTACTGAATTTGGTTGTGAACAATTAGGCCCTAATTCAGTCGTTCTTACCGTACTGGATGATTACGGAAATAGCAGCAGCTGCACCGCAAGTGTGACGGTTCAGGATCAAATTGATCCTACTGCAAGATGTGAGAATCTGACTGTGGAGATTGGCCCTGACGGACAGTATAGGCTAAGCGCAACAGACATTGACGAAATTGGCTCGGGCAGCTATGATAATTGTACGGTGGCTAGCCTTTCCGTCAGCCCTGACAATTTCAGCGATATTGGTACTTTCCCGCTAACATTGACTGCTACGGATAGTCGAGGGAATATCGGCACTTGCGGAGCCTCTGTAACCGTGGTGAAACGTACCGCTGTGCTTACCTATACGGGTGACCTGAACGTGCAGTATTCCGATCCAGCTACACTTAGTGCAAGCCTGAAAGATGAAACCAAAGGTACCGCTATCGCGGGACAAACGATTCAATTTACGATTGGCAGCCAAAATGTGTCGGCTACAACGAATTCCAATGGAGTGGCTACGGCTAGCCTAATCATGGATCAAGCCCCCGGAAACTATACAGTCAGTGTTGGCTATTCAGGCAATTCAGTCTTTGAGCCAGGTGAGGATACAGATAGTTTTACTATTCAAGCGGAAGATGCAAGAACCACTTTTACTGGCCCTCGCTTAGTAAGCACTGGTGGTAGTAACTCCAATGATGCGGTAGTACTACTGGCCGCTACAATCAGGGATATTACAAGTATTGCCCCTGGCATTGATGCAAGTGCGGGTGATATCAGTAAAGCGACGGTGACCTTTATTGATCGAGATACCGATACGCCAATCAGTCCTGCTATTCCTGTGGCCATGTTGGATGCTACTTCCGGTACCGTAGCTTGGGATTGGGAAGTCAGCTTGGATAACAATGAAAATGCGCGAGAATATACGATCGGTATCCGGGTAGATGGTTACTACATAAGCGATGCATCTGTAGAGAATGCCATCCTCAACATCTACAAGCCTAAAAATGACTTTGTCGTCGGCAGTGGGAATATTATCCTTACAGAAAATAGTGGAGGGGTAATGGCTGGCGATGCTGGAACAGCAAATGAATTTGGCTTCAACATTAAATTCAATAAGGCTGGGACTAACTTGAAAGGCCGCCTACGGATATTGGTAAGCCGAATGGAATCGGATAATGTATTGCATACCTACCAATTCAAAGGTAACAATATGCAATCGCTGGGAGTAGATGGAGACACCGGCTATGCCGTATTCACGGGGAAAGCTAATATCCAGGACATCACTGATCCCAAGAATCCGATCTCTCTAAGTGGCAACAAGAGCTTGCAAATAGAATTGTATGACAATGGTAATGGATCTTCTGATCTGATCGGATTTACGCTATACGACAAAAATGGCGAACTCTGGTTCTCTAGCAATTGGGATGGCGCTCAAACAGCCTTGCAGGTTCTGGAAAAAGGCAAGATAAAAGTCCATGCTGGTACTGACAATAACAACCTGACTGCAGCCATGGAAGAAAACATAACCATGGCACAGAGCTACAAAGAGGGAATCATCCAGGAATCAACAGTCGAAGAGGTGGCTCAAAGCGATCTGCTTGCCGACTTGACTGCATACCCTAACCCTTTTTCCACTCAAACGACAGTTCGTTATCGGTTATCGCAGCCAGAGCAAGTGATCATTGAAATTTATGATTTAAAAGGCCGACGGGTGAAGCAGTTAGAGAATGCGATGAGGTACGAAGGAGTGCACGAGTTGACATGGTATGGGCAAACGGATGATGACCAGTATCTGGATAGTGGGATCTATCTGATATCCTTGAGGGCCGGCAAGGAGGTGTTAACTCGCAAGATTAGCCTGGTAAAATAGAAACTTTAGAAATTAGATTTTTGGGGCTGGTTCTGTTGAGAGCCGGCTCTTTTTATTGGCCCAATTTACGATGTATGTGAATGAATAAGGGCAAAAGATCCTTGCTGTTTCTGAAAAGAAAAGCTTTTCTTCTCGGACCAGTATTTTTTGTATGAACCTGATCATTAATTGCGTCGGGATTCT
>JAHQWA010000531.1 GCA_019634045.1 Saprospiraceae bacterium | reverse complement strand
TCTCTTTAATTTTTATTTGTTTAAAGGGTCTGCTTGCTTATAACATTCCTTTATCTGATTATTCGTCATTAGATAAATCTGGGCAAAGGCTGACTTATGATCGGAATACCCTGCTATGTGTTCTTTATTCTCCTTTATCCATTCTATTGCCACATCTACGATCCGTTTGTTTGCTTTGATATGCCCAAAATCGCCGACAATACTGCTTACCATTCCCGGTAACTCTAATCTAGGCTCTGGTGCAAAGATAATTTGCGAAAGTTTTCCCCGGAATTCCCGTATTTCACTGCTCCAACCTTCAAACTCTTCTGGCATATATTTTTGGTCAATGCTGTGCCTACCTTCATGTGCCAGCATGGAAGCTTCAGTCCTATATTGCTCGTACTTCGACAAGAATGCTAATTTTAAATCCTTTCCTGATAATCCTTTTGAGGCAAGGTCTTTATATAGATCATTTATCGCATCGAATCTTAATTTTGCAGCTAAACCCTTTGCCACCTTTAACTGATTTTCAGTCGAACTACTCAAGAACGCATCGATTTCTTTTTCTGTCTTACGCCGTTCAACAGAATCCGTAAGCGTTTTCCAGGCATCGATGGGGCCACTCAAATATACCTCTCTTACTCGTATTATTTCGTTATCTGTTGCCCATCCACCGATAGATTTATATTCCCAAAACCAGCTTGAAAAACCATTTGAAACCATCATGTCTATTTGAGTGTAGGTAAATTCGGGCTGGTAACCATACTGTTCTACCTTTGCTTTTTCCTGATTTACGATGTGTCCAAGAGCTAGAACATAACCACTATAGTTTCCAGTGCCACCTGTAAAGCCTCTGGCACCAAAATGTTCTTCTGTTTCTTTTAAAAAATCCTCCTCGCTATATTCACGCTGCGCCGTAAACGAGAGTTTGTTCCAGAGTTCTTTTCTTTTATTGTCTAACCAGGCTATATAGGTTGTTTCATTTTCTTGCTCAAGGGCAATCAAACGATAGTATTCATTGGTCTCTTTTTCAATTTCATTTAGATATCGGGCGTAGGTAATGGCATCTTTTGTTTTTGGATGATAGCCCGATTCATTGCTGTTTTTTTTGACATAAACCGGTATAAACTCATAAAATCTCGATGAGGAAAGCGCATCAATTAATACTTCTTGATTTGCAACAGATAACTTATTTCCACTCCAATGTTTACAAACCTGATTTAGTTTCTTAGCCGAGTCTTGTAAATAGGGGCTAAGCTGTTGGATATCCTGAATTTGGAAGTAAGACTGCCATGCCTTCATTACATGATCACCATCGTTACTTAATAGAGCTATACCTAGCAGGAGTTTAGAGGGTACAGGCAAACCTGCATCAGTTTCCAAAACCTTAGAAAGTAGTTTAGAAGTTTTCGCTAGTAAGTTTGTATCTATCGCCTCCCCCTTAGTTAGTTGGCCTACCGAGGACGCATAGGCTCCTTTCACATATTCGGTATTAGCCTTATTTACTTCATTTTCTGATTGCGCTAACGCTCTAGCTTTTACTGCTGCCTGTAAGGCCTCATTTGTATGTTGAGATTCTCTTTCAATTCTGCTGATGAGCATCCAGGTTTCGTATTGTTCACTGCCAATTGCATCAGCCTTTAGTAATCTTTCCTTTGCTAAAGTATAGTTCTGATAATATTTCCAGTCCTGATGTGCAAGCCTTCTTAATGCTTTACACTTTTGTTCACGCTGAATCGTATCACTGATTAGGATGGACTCTAATATGGAATGTGACTCTTTTAGGTTGAAATGGTCATAGGCTGCATCTGCGGAGGCTATAGTATGCTCCTGTCCCTTGGCAATCGAATATGTTGAAAATAAGAGCATTAGAAATAGTAATCGCTTCATCTTGGTTTGATTATGTTGAATGTCTCATGGATAGATAGTTGACAAACTTAAACCTGATTGATAAGTTAAAATTGTATCAGATAAACTATTTCAAAAGCATCCCAAGTTCATGTTTGGCCATCATACTTTTCCACCTAAAGTGTGGTGGCCAAACATGAGCTGAATTGATGTAGCGTAATCTTTTTGAGAGGACTTCTAGACCTATAATCGCAGTGAAGAATGCAGCAATATCCGTTTAGAATCTACCAAGTCTTATCGATGAAGGGAGGCCCTATATGAAACAAGCTTTGTAGGTTTCAATCGGAAAGCCGTCGTAGACGAAGCAAGGCTTCCATATAGTAGTAGTCTGCATAGATGATAGGAACATCTATTTCTGTTCCTTTTGGATGATGACCAGTTGAATGTAGAAGAAGTGCTTGATTGGTATCCCCACTCAAATACGGTTCCAGCGATAAGCTTCGGATGATTGATCGAGCAACTCCTGTATATTGGGCGACGCTATCATGATCTTCCACTAAGGTGGCCAGTTCTAACATTCCACAAGCGGCAATGGCGGCCGCGGAAGCATCTTTCGGTGCCTTTGGAATGCTAGGATCATCAAAATCCCAGTAGGGAATTCCATCCTCTGGAAGGCGATTTAGAAAGACTTCGGCTGCTTTTTGACTGACTTCGAGAAAGGTGGGATTACCGGTCTCTCGGTAACAAATCGCGTAGCCGTAAATAGCCCATCCTTGGCCACGAGCCCACTGGGAATCATCAGCGTATCCTTGGTGTGTGACGCCTTTAATAAAGGCCCCATTATCCGGGTCGAATATACCCACATGATAAGTGCTAAAGTCAGGCCTTACTACGGTAGACATACAGGTTTCGGCATGCTTGACGGCTATATCATACAGCAACTTTGATCCCCCGTTTTTTGCTGCCCAGAACAATAATTCTAGGTTCATCATATTGTCGATGATCGTATTGTGCTGGAGAGCTTTCTCGTGTGGCCACGACAAAATCGTTCCCACGCTTGGGTTGTACAAGGTCGCTAAAGTGTTGGCCGCTTGGAGACAGACCGCTCGATAGGATTCGTTGCCAGTCAAGCGAAACCCGTGCCCAAAACTACAGAATACCATGAAGCCAATATCATGATCAAGTGCTGGAGGACTAGCAATACATTCGATCGGCTGCGTAAAACGCTCGGCTTGTTGTCTGATTCCTTCATCATGGCTATGTTCATAGGCGTACCAAAGCACCCCTGGCCAAAACCCACTCGTCCAATCGCGAACGGCTACGGTATTCCAGTTCTTTTTCCCTTGGCTAATGTTTCGAGGGTAATGATTAGCCGTTTCCAGTTGGTTGGCCGTGGCTTGGATCTTGGCAACACTATCGTCTAGTACTGTACTGAAATTCATCTCTTAGTTCTTTGGTGGAGCCCAGCCTTTCCAGATTAAAGCTGCATCTGCTGGGGCAGTATTGTGAATTTGCTGCGCCAGCAGCATATTTTAGTTAGACAACTTGGGCGTACTTTCATATCGAAGCTGCCCATTCTTCAACTTTTCTTCAATATGTACTTGAATCTCGTGTTCAACTCCGTTCAAATGACTGATGCTGATTTTTTGTCGGCTTCCATCGGTCAAGTACACGCTTAGTTCTTCTGGGGCAGTAGATTCTATTTTTTGGATCTTGGATTCACCCTGGTACGGTTCCAGTACGGTGAGGAAGTATACTTCTTTGCCTGTCGTTCTTACACCATAGGTCCCTCTGTTGGGATTGTTCCTAATCCCTCTTGGTTTTCCACCAGATGGATAAGAAGCCGTAAAAGCTTTCGCCGATTGAGGCCAGAGGGTATGAATACCCAATTTATTGCCTTGATCGTTAAACTCGACTTTAGCTCCTTGATTGTAAGTATACCATTGCCCATTGGTGAAGTAGCGATAGGGTGATTCCCTATCCGTTTCCAAAGTATCGAGTAAAGGACCGGTCTCCTTCGCCCCATGAATAGCTTGAAAACCAATCGGGTGATATAGACAATCGTAGTCGTGTGTCTGTGCTGCCTTGAGGTAATCTCCAATCACCACAAAATCCTTTGTAACAACAGCTACTCTCCTTTGCAGGACAGGAGTGACATCGGGGGCAAACTCCTTGTCATCCCAAGGTGGGAATAAGGCCTTATTAAAGGTTGGGATTTTTCGCCAACGGGCCTTGGTTTGGAGCACGCTGACTTGCATCAGTTCTCCGGAATGAAACAACAACTGTCGTGAAGGAACGGCTTCCTGCTGTAATCCGTCAAGGACGACCATGTTGTGCGTTGCGGATGTCTGTACACATTCTTTGTACCCTGGATGGCCATAGCCAAACCAGGCCATCTCTGTTCCGAAGTATTTGTAGCCATTTCGATCCAAGGCGATCATCCCGGTGCGATCAAAATGACCATGCCAGCCCCCGTGGGTACCGTATTTAAAATAGGCTTGGATTTGCTCTGTTGGCTTTTGCAGCGTCTTTTGAGAACGTAGGGCTACGAGGCCAACATTGGGGATAAAGGCTGAGTTCGTTCTTGGATCCGGTACTTCCGGCAATTCTGCAATTCCGTAGACCAGCGATAACCAGGAACTTCTAGTAGATTTACTCAGTACCCAGGCCAGGTCTCGGTTCTGATACTTGCGATACGCTAATTCGTAGTATTCATCAGGAGGTTTCAGGTTGGAGTCATTATTGGATACCACATTGGCATCTTCATCCATCATGGGTATATAAGGACTGACCATATCTTCTACTCCTCGAGTATTCTTGCCGCTTGGTCCCCAAATGTCAAACTTCATTCCGGTGAAACCGGCCTTAGCATTTTCAAAATCTTGGCTTTTGTATCGAACCGGAAATCTTCGATGATACAAGTCCCATCCGTAGTTGTCAAAGGCCTGGGCGACGAGCATGTAACGTTGAGCTACGAGATAGCAATAGTTCGCAGTGCCTTCAAACCACCAGCCATCGGCCATTACCCCTCTTGAGATTTGGTCGGCCATACCTCCCGCTCCTTCAATCAGGTGTTCAACTTCGACCATATCTTGTAGGAATAGCGCAGCAATGATCGCCCCAGCATTGGCACTGGCTTGATGATTCATAATCCCGATAGCACTCATGTGTTCCCTATTCTGCTTCAGGTACAGTCGCAATGTCGCCTCGATGTTTTGTTTGTCTTCTTCTCTTAATACAGATTCACTATATAGCAAATCACAGCTCGCCGCCAAATAGAGGAAGAAGGCTCCTTCGTGTACCTGTACCCCCGTAGTCGCTGCTCCAACAGAAAGATAACCCGCCTTAGGATCGCAAACCTCCCTAATGAAGTGAATAACCTTATCTCTGTAATCCGTATTTCCCGTTAAGGCCCAGGCCAAGCTAAGGAGAAAAGCGTTTTTCCCGTCATTGGCGCGATAAGATAGGCTTGACCATACTTTGACAGGACGAGGTTTGGTAACGATTTTTCTTTCGGGGAATTGGACTTTATCTAGTTGCGATAAGAGGGCTGCTAGATTTTGCTGAGCCCAAGCGTGATCTTTGAGTTTAACTTTGGCTTCCTCGAGTACCTCCTGGCTTACTAAAAGGAAAGGATGTAGCATCTTTCGAACGGTAGTAAATTCCAGTTGATAGCTTTGTCCTTCGGTTGGGACAATAGCTTGCAGCACACAAGACTCTTGCCCCCCTATCGGTACTCTTTCATCCAGGACTACCCGGACTTGCCCCTGGTAAAGCGCTCCTGCTGCTAACTCGATCACGGTGTCGGAAAGTTGCGTGGGACAGGCCAGCAGCTCAGGATGAGCTACAGCAAGTGTAAAGCTTAGGGATCTGTTTTCAGTATTATGCAACTCGAAAGAATAAACGACTTCCTCTCCAACCTTCGCTGGCTTTGACCGTAACTCACTCCTCAAAACTGGCTTCCGAAGTTCGGTGCTATGCGTGAAACCGCTGACAGACACTGGCGCCAAGATAACTACCCAGGCGACCAGGAGAGTAAGGCAGTTGCGGTGTACAATACGCTTGTAATAATCCATACCCTGTAAATCAGAATTGAGTTAATAAGCTGTTTCAATTGTGGCCAATGCAGCGGAATCAATTGACGATTTTTATTACGGATGCGATAGCGTCTGGTGCATCTGCGGGTAGTTGTATTATGATTCCTTCGGGAGATCGTTCAATCTCAAGTTTATGCTCCGGAGCGGTAAGTAGCGAGACTTCTGATAGATCAATGGTTGGGTCTAATTGTAGTTGACCGTCTTCGGGCCAATCAAAAACGTGAGCATAAATGACGCCAGCTTTGCTGGTATATCTTCCCCAGGCTGGCTTGCTAAAAGGACTGGCTTTCGCACCATAGATGGATTCGCCGTTTGCTCGCAACCATGCCCCCATGGCTTGGAGCCTCTCTTTGCTTGGCTCCGGGATTAAACCCTCTGCGGTTGGGCCGACATTCAAAAGTAGATTTCCACCTTTGGAGACGATCTCTATCAAATTGCGGATTAGCCGCTTCTTGCTCTTCCAGTTGTGATCCGGGATCTTGAATCCCCAAGAATTATTCATGGTTAGGCAGGACTCCCAGTCCACTCCTTCTATCCCGGTATCGGGTATTTCTTTCTCAGGTGTTCCGAAATCTCCGGCAAAATTCCCTTCCCGATTCATGCCAGCCATGCCGGTCCGCCCTTTATCTACCCGATTATTTACGATTGAATTCGGCTGCATTTCTCGAATCATTTGGTAGAGTTCTTTACCCATTTCGGTGGTGTAATCTGGAATCCAATCCCCATCAAACCACACTACACCTATATCTCCATAGTTGCTTAGGAGTTCCTTCAACTGTGGTTTCAGATAGTTCTCGTAATATTTCGGGAATTCAGGGTTGGAGATGGTTTGATCCCTTTGTCCGGCATTATAGTTGGGAAACAAAGGGGCCTGCGCCTGGGGATGGTGCCAATCTACAATGGAATGATAAAAGCAGAACTTGATATCGGCCTTTTTGCAGGCCTCCGCCAATTCCTTGATAATGTCTCGCTTAAAAGGAGAAGCGTCCATGATGTCATAATCAGTGACCTCAGAATCCCAAAGACAGAAACCTTCATGATGTTTTGATGTGATCACGATATACTTCATACCGGCATCCTTCGCAATGGCGACCCATTCATCCGCATCGAATTTCGTGGGGTTAAATTGCCCGGCAAACTGTTCGTATTCCAGCACAGGGATATCCAGTTTATCCATAATCCATTCGGCATTTCCTCGAACGGTATCCCCTTTATGGATGCCTCCAGGGACGGCGTACAAACCCCAGTGAATAAATAGGCCAAAACCTGCGTCACGCCACCATTCCATCCGTTCATCGTCAGACAGTACAAGGGGTTGGCTGATCTCCTGCTTGCAGGCTATGAAGCTGAGCCAAACAAGCGTTAATAAAATCAAATTGCTACTTTTCATCTTTTATAAGTTGTTCTTTTCGTTTTGAACTGGATTAATGAGATCTATTTGTCTCATATGACTGAGCTTTCATAGCAAGCGGAGCCTACTTACAACTTCTCAATCTGTACATAGTAAGCCCCTAGCTCCTGCCCATCCGCCAGCGTGAACCACGTTTTAAGGTCAGTCTCTCCTGCCGCTAATTCCAGCGTAAAGCTTACATACTCGGCTGTTGGGTCCACCGTTTGCGAATCTTCAAGTCCCTGGATGCGAATACGAGCTTGTTGGATTGGCAATGCTTTACTTGCCTTACTTTCTCGTACACTTGAGCCTTCCAGGGCAGGGCGAACTGGCGCCACAGCACCCAAGGCCAATTTGGTCTCTGCTGGCCAACGGCGAAGTTTGAATGTATAGGTACCCCGCTCAAGGATTTTGAGCCACCAATGACCATTGTCTATGTATCCGGTACGGATGTGTCGCTGATGCCAAGGGCTGTTTTTTTCTGAATGCCAGTCATGACAAAAGAGGTTTACTGGGTTGGCACCTTTATGCCCTAGTATGAAGCGCGGTTCGTCCTGGTAAGTAGGAGAGATTTCCGCCCACCATTTATCGTAAGCAGCTTTAAACTCTTCCACTTTTTCCGGGTACAATTCAGCGATGTTCGTCCGTTGTTCCGGGTCATTATCGAGGTCATATAGTTCCGACCCATTCACCAGGCGCCAACTATCCTGCAAAAAGGCGGTTCTTCGCCAAGGCTCTGGTGTTTCGGTGCGCTGGGAATTGACTATGATAATCCGATCTTGGAAACCGGAGTCCTCCCCCTCTATTAAGGGAACCAGGCTCTTGCCGTCAAATGCTTGCTCGGGACTGGTTTCTAGCTTACAGAGATCGACGAGGGTAGGAAATACGTCATAGTGTGCGGTCAATTCATCAATGTCTTGTCCCATGGCAATCCCCCCTTTTTTCCAATGGATGAACAGCGGTACGCGATGTCCCCCTTCGTACATGCTAGCCTTTATACCTCGCATCCCGGCATTATTTCCTTTCACTACAAATCCATCTAGTCTATGACCTTCCACCCTAGCACCTTGAGCTGTCCCATTGTCTGTGGTAAAGATCAAGATGGTATTATCCAACATCTTATTTTCTTTAAGGAAGGTCATGAGCTTGCCAATATTTTCATCAATATTGCTAAGCATCCCGTAGAAGGGAGGATGGGGAATATCGTCATTGCCTTCATAGGGGAGACTATACTTATTGGCCACATTGTAAGGGGAGTGTGCTGCGTTGGTGGATAAAAAACAAAAGAAGGGTTGATCCCGGTTTTCATCAATGAATTTTTGAGCATTTTCGAACCAGACGTCTGTACAATAGCCGGTGAATGACTTCGCTTGTCCATTGTGCAAGTAGACGTCATCAAAGTAATCATTATCCCAATGATCCATCGTTTGGCCAATGCCGCCGCCGCTATGGACCAGTACTTCCTCAAAGCCTTTGTCTTGGGGACGGAAAGGATAGTTATCTCCTAAATGCCATTTCCCGAAAATACCAGTGCGATAGCCGTTTTCCTTAAAGGTTTGTGCCATGGTAATTTCTCTTTCCAGTAACAATGATCGGCCATTAATGGTATGCCAAACCCCAGTTCGGTTGTTGTGATGGCCTGTGAGTAGGGCTGCTCGGGTAGGCGAACAGGTAGGGCTAACATGATAGTCAGTGAAGCGAGCACTGATATGATAAAGTCGATCAAGATTAGGTGTTTTAATATTCGGATTGCCGTGACAACCCAAGTCGCCGTAGCCTTGATCATCTACCAGGATGAGAATTACATTGGGTTTTGGGGGGACTTCTTCTTGGCAAGCGGACAAAAGAAGTCCTAGTGTAAGAGATGCCAGGAAATAGGTTCGTTTCATGCTGTTTGCTTATTCGGTGGTTCTTTTCCAAATGTGACTACCCGCTAAGAGGTCTGCATATTCCAATTGCAATTGGCTTTTCATGCTTTCATAGACTTCCGGGTATTTGTCTGCCACATTCTCTGTTTCTGCTACATCTTGCCCAAGATTGTAGAGTACAAAATCCGCTAGCTCCGCCTTGCGCAGGAGGGCTTCGTTACCGTCGTATACGTTATTGATTTTTGGTAAATAGCTGGTGTCGGTCTTGAGTTGACAAAGGATTTTCCAATCATCTTTTCGAAGTGCAACGGTATGTTGGTTCAAAGCATTGTAAAATACCCAAAGGAGTGGCTTGCTCCGTTCTTGCTTACCGACTTGAATTAGTGGAATGATGGATTCTCCATCTAGCTTCCGCTTTGGCAATTCCACCCCTGCCAATTCGCAAAAGGTGGGTAAAAAATCTAAGGAAGAAACCACGGCATCAGCAGTACCTTGATAAGTGGGTTGGCCTAGCCATTGGATGATACCCGGCACTCGAAAACCGGCCTCACTGGTCCACAGTTTCATCCCTTTTAGTTGCCCGGGAGAGCCATAGGATCTCTTCGCTCTTTGATACCTATCTAAGGTTTCTGGTCCATTATCAGAGCTGAAGACGATGAGGGTGTTTTCGCCATGGTTTTGCTTTAAGTAAGTCAATAGTCGTCCCACCGCTAGATCCATGTTTTGCACATTGGCAAAGTATTGGGCTTGGTTTTCATTTTGCGTAGTCGGTAAGTACTGCTGCACCAAATCTGGTGGGGAGGCGATGGGCTCGTGTGGTTCATGAAAATTTACTTGGAGGAAGAAGGGCTGATTCTCTTCCCGGTTTTGTAGCCATTGCAAGGCTTCATCTACGACGAGTTGGCAACTATATCCTTCCAGTTCACCAACTTTTTGTCCATTGCGAACAAAGTTCTTGGGATTATGGTGGCTAGGCGAGGCATTGTTGTGTGTAGCAAACCAGTGATCAAAGCCAAAATGTTGGGGGGTGGGTTGAACATCACTGTTAAATCTCGAGCTACAATGCCACTTGCCAGATAAACAGGTAGCGTAACCGGCTGATTTAAGAAGGGCTGGGATGGTCTGTTCATGGGCTTGCAAATGAACTAAATCCCGGCCATCCTCACTCCGTCGCGGACCCGGGATAAAATCATAAATCCCGGCACGATTTGGGCTTCTGCCGGTGAGCAAGCCTGCTCTTGAGGGTGAACATACGGGCGCTGCTGCATAGAAACTGGATAATTTAATACCCTGTGCTGCCATTTCATCCAGGTGCGGTGTTTGGATGGTCGGGTGGCCAAATGAACCTAGGTCTCCATAACCAAGATCATCACAAAGGATAACCACAAAATTAGGAGGAGCCGGCGCTTCCTTACAAGAGCATAAGAGTAGGCCGGAAGCCAAAAAAAGGGCGAACTTAGAACGTAAGATCTGTTGAAGGATCATTGAATTGGTTTGTCGTTTTGTTAAAATTAAGCGAGGTAAGTAGTTCCCATTAAAGCATTGGTGGGCCTAAGCTTACTTTCGTTAAGCAGCTGTTTTACCCCTGGGAACTAGCTTACTCCAATGTAATTACCCTCATGGCTCCCGGCTCAAATGACTTTGTTTTTTGGTTAAAAGAAATTGTAACAGGTATTTCGTTATGTAGACTTAGGACTCCTTCCTCTTGCTGAATTACAACATTACCCTTCTCGGTACTAGAAATAGATAGGTTCTTCGCTGATAGGTTTGAGCCATTTCCGAGAAATAAGACTCGATTACCGTTCTTTTCCGTTCCTATCAAGGCATAGGGCGCGTCTGAAGACATATCTTGATAGTTAGCCTCCTCACCATTTTTTGAGGAAAAAATGTAATCCTCTCGACCAGACTTATGCCTAACCTTTACTCCAACAAATTCAGGCTTGGAAGCTTCATCTTCAAAACCTTCAATAGAAGCGATACTCCGGCCTTCGGATGTAGTGAAGGGTTCATAGATAGACACAAAAGGATGCTCCCAGGCTTCTCCATGTTGGCGAGCGGCCAAGGTGAGATATGGGGCCGTGTTGACATCATAAGGAATATTGGACCCCTTTCTAAAAGATTTGCAAGGAGGGGACTTTAAGCTAAAGACTTCCCGACCTTCGGTGCCCATCATCCAGAGGTTCATAAATACGTCCTCCCCATCGGGCATCGCCATTCTCCACTCGACTTCATAGTCTTCATCCAATCTAATAGACTTTTTGTCCCATTGATAGTCCAAGGCATATAGATGCCCGCCGGCAAAAGCCATTTCTTCACTCGGATCCAACTGAAGTGGATCACCTTGCGGATTCATCACCTGCATATGCTGCCCAAGATTGTGATAGAAGTAATCATGGAACTTATCTCCTTTGCGCTTCTTTTTGGAACGGAAAATGTCAAGATAATAACCTGTCGATTCCCCCGTCTTAATGATGCTGACGAGTCTACTTTGATCACTTTGGGTTTCCGGCTCCAGGAAATAGACATCGGAGTAAGTAATGCGTGGATAAAAGCCCGTTTTCTGTTCGGATTTTGGGTAGGCCCCAATAAGATCAAAAGCATGGTTGCTCAGCATTTCAGTGTAGGAAGAGATTCCATCCACCATGACCGTATTGTGTGCTGGAAATTGAGAATAGAACTCGAGGTAGATTGGTTGCAGGTATCCTGCACCTTTGCCAGGGTCTGCGCCCTGTACAAACCCCTTCCCATATAACTCCATATTGATTCCATTCGCATGCATATGATTCCCCAGTGATGCATTTAAGGAGACCATCAGTCCGTCAGTGCCTGTTCCAATGCGTTGGACGTGCCAGCTCACATTCGGCGCGTAGAAGGTTTGCGTGATATAGTCGCTCAAATTTCCCGCTTTATAGGCAGGATTTAGTTGTAGGGGCTTGTCTGCGAAATAGGAGGATATCCTGGGGCTGGTCCGTCGTCTTTTGTTGGATTGATTCGGCTCCGAATCAAAAAGCCGGAACATCGAGGTGAAAGTTTCTTCCAATTTTAAATCGCCATTCTTTTGGGCAATCCGGATCATATCCGTCATGGGCTCCGTACTGATGGGGCCATAGTAGGTGTCCCCAAAGGCCACTATTTGTCCATTCGGGAATAAATACTGAGGCAACATCTTTACGGCTTTTTCGATCACCGGAGTATGCGGGAGTATATTGAAATCGAAGGTGTTGTCATAGTCTCGTATAAAGTTGGTCAGTGCTTTTGTAACACCCTGCGAGTATCCGGGACATTCCGCCCAAACGCCATTGTCCTCATCATAACCGTATTCGAGAAACTTAGTTAGCGACCATTGCCTGGCACTCGTCACATTTAAGATATAATCAATATAGTATCCCCTCCCCTTTCGGTCTTCATACATTTCATTTTTCCGCAGTACCATGGCGGCTTTCAGAATGGTTTGGGCTTGATGTAGATTCCAATTGTTTTGCGGTACCCCATTCTTAATGATCTGATCCGTCCAGCGCTTAATTGTCTTGTCGTAGTTGGGAATATTTTCGCGATGCTTTTCTTCAAGATACGGATGTAGGAAATCGTACAGTTCTGCAATAGTCTTCAAAATTCCTTCGTGGATCACCTGAAAATTAGTGAAACCAACGAGGGTTTGAATATGTCCTTTCAGTAGGTCAATGGGTTCGCTGCGATAGTACATCCCCGCCATGTAAGTGTTGAAAATGTCAAAGGCAAATTGAGCAAATCGTTCATCCCCTTCGAGCCAATATATAAAGGCAGCATCACGAGCCAAGGCCATGATTTCATCATTAATAGAATTGATAATCCTGCCTGTTTTTGATTGCTCCACCCATTCAAAAGGCCTCCCCTCTTTGCGGTTGTTGGGCAAGTACAATCCACGCTCGTCATCCATGTACGGCAGAATATCTTCGAGCTTAGGTTTTCCATAAGGCGTTGTATAGTCTCTAGAACCGGAAAAACGAACGGTGGGAACTGGCGCTTCACCATCCGCATGCGAGTAGTTAATCCCATTGACATAAATATTGGTCGCTTTAGTCTTCCAATGCATTTGTAGTCGTGAGACCATCCATTCAGGATCCTTTACATGCCGGTTCACGTGCGGGTCTATTTTTCGGTGAATTCCATCCCGGACTTCCTTGGCCCAATCCTCTTCCCCGATCGTTTTTTCTAGATCCTGTTTTTCATCTTGTGTGATGTACAATCTAGGAAAAGTATGTACTAAATGGGTTGGCAAGGGGATCCTGCCGGAGTTTTGGGCTTGCACCCAAGGCCCCAGACAAGAGAGTATGATGATGAGTACGTATTTATTCGACATGTTGACCTCCTTATTTAATGAATAGGAAAACCCAAGCCTTGGCTCATTTTCTATCTTGTAAAAACCTTAAAGTCCCGGTACCGGGCTGATCGGGTAAACATATGGCGTAAACCAATTCTTCCTTCCTGTGGTGACTGTTCCTTTTCCAAGTCCCAGCTAAATAGTTTTTCGGTGTCCTGGCCCTGAACCTTGAAGAATAAGTTGGAGCCTGTTTTTATGACGGTAATTTGATAGGTTTCAAAAGGTAAAAAGAGTCCCGTTTTAAAGTAAGCCGGTAAGATTTCAGTTTCGCTAAACTTCTTTTCTTCCGCAGGGTATTTCCGGATTCGAATGTAGTCGTTGGTTGGATCCTCATTTACCATAGGAAAAGCCGCATAACTGATATGGAGTGGATCCATATTATAGTAGTACTTGCTCATGGTCGGGACTTCTCGATAGGTGTTCCACTGGCTGATGTCCTTACCTCTACCCTCTACGCCGACACCGGTAGCCTGGATGTATAAAATATTGACGTTGATAATTTGCGTATCCGTCCTAGTGTATTTGTATTCGATTTTGATATCTCCAGCGAAGGAGAGCTTGGTCCAAAGCACTGTATGATGTGCATCATTGCGATTTTCGGGGCCCGCTACTAGGTTCATGCCTTGCTCTGAGCTTTGAACGGAGGAAATAAGCCCATCCTTAAACCAGTTGTCCTGCCAATTCCCCGTGCAGGGATCTTCGAATTGAAGTTTCCAGTCGGCAGCGGCAGTGAGGTCATTGAAGTTGACACTTTTTTGCACCTGGCAGCTCATGGCTATTGATGATAGCACAAGGCAAAGGCTAAGCGCCAATGCTCCTTTGGGGGCAGAAAAGAGAGAATACTGTAAGCTTGTTATTACCATAGCTATCGCAATTGTCAATGCAAATCGGCCGTACTAAACTCGTCAGCGAATTGACCTAAAGGAATTCCACTAGGACAATGTTTATTTGGCAATGGTGAGTTTAAGGCGAATTTTATGTTAAGTAATTAGAAAAAGGTGTGAAAAAAGTTCCAAATAATAAAGTGGGACTCTTTGTTCGGGGCGATTGCTTCCTTAGAGTACTAAGCTGTCTCATTTGAATAGTTCGATCACAAAAGGACTCCGCCAGCTTATTACCCTACTCATAAACTTTTCAAAAACTCCTTAGGGGTTTGATGGTGAACTTTCTTAAAGCATTTGGTGAAATAGGAATGGCTGTTAAACCCTGCCTTGAAGGCTACTTCATCTATATTGTATTTCTTGGAAGAAAGTAGAACGGTAGCCTTTCTTATCTTAACCATCGTAATATACTCAGAGGCGGAGTGGTTGGAAATTTGTTTGAGTTTTCGGTGGAGTTGGCTTCTACTGAAACCAATTTCCTTGGCCAGATAATCCACGGTAAAGGATTCGTTTTCGATATTATTTTCAATAATAGCGTTGACTTTATTCAAGAAGTAATTGTCTAAGCTGCCAATATCCATGGGTTGCTTGACCAGGAATTTTTGGGTGTAATTTTCTTGAAGCCTTTTTCGCTGTTGTAGAAGATTGTTGATCTGGGCCAACAAGACACTTTCATCGAAGGGTTTGGAAATGTATGCATCTGCCCCTTTTTCCAGTCCAGTAGCCGTATTTGCAGCTGAAGATAAAGCCGTAAGCAAAATCACGGGAATATGACTGGTTTCTATTTGTGATTTTATCCGTTGACAGAACTCGAAACCATCCATTCCTGCCATCATCACATCTGAGATAATGAGATGGACATTTCTGGTATTGAGGATTTCAAGACCCTGCACACCATTCTCGGCGTATAGAACGGAATAATATCCTTGCAAAAAACTCGTAATGTAATTTCTAAGGTCTTCATTGTCTTCCACGACCAGGATGCTGATGCTTTTATTGGTGGCTTTTGATGGAGCCGCTTCTTTTTCTA
>JAHQWA010000530.1 GCA_019634045.1 Saprospiraceae bacterium | reverse complement strand
AGTACTTTGGAGGCTGCCATGCTGCCATCTGCCGAGAAGGTAAAAGCGCAGATCGAGAGGCTTTTAGCTTATTAAACTTCCGAATTCTCAAAGTTTTCGGAAGTTTAATCAAGCCGAAAAGCCTAGTGACTCTCCTTCCAATCTACGCCCATCTTCTTTAGATTGGCCATAGAATTCTGTTTCACATTATCGGCAGGATTGAGGGACAAGGCCTTCTTGAGGGTCTTAATGGCTTTCTTCTTGTCGCCTTTCATCATGTACGCTTCGCCTAAGCTATCATATACATTAGCGTCCTTGGGGTTGCGCTCTACATTCAACTGAAAATATTCTACCGCCTTCTCCATTTCTCCAATTTGCAGCATTTGATAGCCCAAACCATTGAGTTGTGCATTGTTGGACATCTCCGCCAATTGGTCAGTCGTAGCAAAGGCAGCATGCTTATCTCCAGTTTGGTAAAGCAGTTGGGCTTTGGTTCCCATGTTTCCTGCTGTTTTTTCCAATTTGATTGACTGTTCCACCCACTCTAGAGCTTCCTTGTGGTTAAAATTGTTTTGAGCGCAATAGGCGGCCGCAGCATTAGGACCCTGCCAAGTTTTCCCCACCTCTCCATGGAGTTGATGGCGGAAATTAGCCAATACAGCATCCTGCACATCGACCTTAATGGTAAATGCTATTTGTTTCTTTTCCCACGTCAATGCTAATACACCGAAATCATTTCCTAGATCCACAAAATCATAGGTGAGTGGGTTTACAAAATGATGATCCTTGATGGGCACGTTCACCCGTAATGCATCATCCGATTCCTGGTAGCCAAAACTGCCCCAGGCATCCGTTTTGTTGGAAAAGATCAAGGTGGCATTTCCATCTTCACCAAGCGCAGCGTACAACCCATACTTGCCTGCTTTCAGTGGTTTCCCTTCGATGCTTACATCATCCGAGAAGGTGATCAAGGTATTTTCATTCGCTCCGGCGCGCCAGGGTACCTTACTCCCTCCTGCGTCAATAAATCCATACCAAGCTGCACTACCCCAGATCTTGCCGGTTCGATCTTGGCCATCGCGTTTTACTTTTGGCCGGGAGTAGTTGATGGTAATATCAGTGAGGCCTATCGTTTGTTTCAATTCTGCAGGTGGGCTGACGCGAGGTGTAGCGAGGCCTTGGGCATTAACAGAGGTGTTGTAGGTGCTTACCCACAGTAGGATAGCAAACAGTCTTACAAAGGTTGAGATGGTGATTTTCATATTGTCTTTTTTCTGGTAAAATAAAAATGGACAATACGAAAGTAGGCCACTCCGGTGAGTCAGTAAATGTGTTTGTGATAGATGGAATTTTTAGGGATAAAGCCACTATTGCTTAGCCAGAAAAGCCTGAATCTTCTCCTTATAAGATTTACTGGAGAGCAATTGTTGCCCATTTTTTAGCTGAAACTCAAATTCATTATTCTGGAGATAACGCTGTTTGGCAATGTATCTGGTGTTAATCAAATAGGATCGATGTATTCGAAGAAATAAGGCTGGATTGAGTTCCTGGGCTATGGCGTTCATGGTTAGACGATACAGGTATTTCTTCTTTTGAGTATGCAAGGCTACGTAATTGCCCTCTGACTTGACAAAATAAATATCCTCCACCGGGACTCGGATAATTTTTCCGCTCTGTTTAATCTCAAAATATAGCCGCTCCTCCTGATTTAGTTGTTGTTGGTGCGTTTCTACTAATTGCAATAGCTGAGTTTGAAATTGCGACATTTTATTAAATTCCAAACGCTTCAATACTCGATCCAAGGCGGCCTGTAGACGGTCCTCATCAAAAGGCTTCAGCAGGTAATCTACCGCCTCGATCTCAAAAGCTTTGATCGCGTACTGATCGAAGGCCGTCGTAAAAATAATGGCCGGCATCCGATCTACTGCCAACTGTTGCAGGAGCCCAAAGCCATCCATATCCGGCATTTGTATATCGAGAAATACTAATTCCGGCTCTTTAAGCTGTATCAATTCCAGCGCTTCCTTACCATTGCGGCCATACCCCACGATCCGAATCTCCTGGTAGGATTCCAGCAGGATTTCTAGGCGCTTTCTAGCCAACCACTCATCATCTACTATGATCGCTCTTATCTGCATCAGACATTGGAATTAAAGGTAATTGGATTTGAATGGCACAGCCCATTCCTGGGCTGGATCTTAGTTCAAAGCGATACTGATCAAGGTAATGCCGCTGCAAGCGTTTTTCGACATTCAACAAACCCAAACCGTGCTCAGTAGCGCTATACTGTTTTGACGGGTCAAACCCAGCACCATTATCTTCAATACTAATCTTCAATTCAGCCTCACCTTTTCCTCTTTCTGCCTTTCGAACCCGGATATCTAATCTTCCATCTCCCACTTTGTTAACCAATCCATGCTTTAAGGCATTTTCCACCAAAGGTTGTAGCAGTAGGTTCGGGATTTGTGCGCCCAGCGTTTCTGGAGCTATATCAAATTCGGTGATGAGTCGATCCTGAAAACGCACTTGCTCAATTGACAGATAATTACGTAGGAACTGGATTTCCTCTGCCACCGAAACAATATGGCGATCTTGGTTTTGCAGTACCTGTCTTAGCATGTCCCCCAATTGCGTAATCATCTTCTGAGCTGCTTTTTTATCCCAATCGACCAGGGCAGACACCGAATGCAAGGTGTTGAATAAAAAATGAGGCTGCAATTGCATCAACAAGGCATCCAGTTGAGCTCTATTCAATTCTATCACCTTTTGTTGATAATTATGATACAATTCAATAGCTACCCAAATGCCCCCGAAGATGAAGGTTTGAATTAAGCTGATGGAGACATTTGCTAGAAAAACAGGGATGCGATTTTCTTGGAACCAACTTGTAAAATACCCCAATTGAAAGAAAGTAAACAGATCGGTCAGCAAAGTTAGAACGGCAACATGTAAGAATACTAGTCCAAGGATACCTAAGAATATTTTCCCTAATTCAATCCCTGTTCTTTGCGGGAGCCAGCGAAGAAAGGCCTTCGCTAAGCGGTACAATAAGGGACTCAGTAGTACCCAAGTCAGATACCGCCCATAGAACTTGACACTCAGTATATACCAACTAAAGGGGAACTCATAATTGTTGATCTGGTAGCCAATGTACTCTTGTAACAGTTGGAGGGTACCTAGAATTAAAGCTACTACCACTAAGTAGTACCAAGGAATTGGCAGCGCTTTAATCCTTCTCCATTGCATGGGTTGGTCTATTTTCTCTGCAAATTTAACCCATTCTAAATAGCCTTTCTTAATTTTGGTAGCGAACTGTTTCAAGCATTAATCACCGACTGTAATCCGACTATTGATGAAAAACCTACACTTAAGCATTCCATTGTTATGCTGCTTGGCTATTTGGGCCTGTAATTCTAATTCCGATAAGGAGGAGATTCGATTTGCTACCTTGACCTACGGTCAAATGTGGACAGCAGTATTCAGCCAGTCCGACGGAGAAAGAATAGAGTGGCATGGTGAAGCTCTAGATCTTTCCGCGAAAGATCAGCTATCGCTCCTCCAGACGGCAGATTGCGGGACGGGAGCCTGCGGAAAGCTAGTACAGTTGACGAATAATGGAACGCAAGCTATTGAAGCCATTGTGCAGTCTACTTTTTCCATCCCAGATTTCCCTCCCTACACGGCAACTAAATTACTTATTGCTCCTAGTACTACGGCTACTATAGGCTGCTCCAAACTTTGCTTAGATGGTCAGGAAGTTATCTTTTCCCCTAAAATAGTAGGCGCCATCTATACTACTGAATAGCTGGATCACCTACTATCAACAATCGGGTTGCTAATTAATGATGTGCCAACAATAAGTTGCTGGCCTTCTCCAATATTCCTCCTGCTTGCAAGCTTTCCAATGCTGCGGTATCGTCTTGCTGTACCAGCAAATGAATAGTCGTTTTTCGGTGCTTCAGTTCCTGTTCTATGGCTTTCGTTTGTTCCAATAAGGCTGCTTCCTTCCCATTCGCATAAATCACAATAGGCATAGCTAAGCCCTCTGCCCTCTCAAACCCACGTTCATCCAACTCTCCCCAATCCTTTACACCAACAAAACTTAGACTTTGCACATAGTCTCTAGACATCCCAGCAAATGTAAAGGCAGGGCGGCTTCCGGTTTCATATCCCAGAAAATGAAAACGTCCTTTCTCTATTTGATGACTCTCCTTAATGTGATCCATGAGATCATTAAGTGCATGGTGAGCAGGATGATTGATCCAGCCATGTTTCTGTTTTTGGGGGGCATCAACCACAATGACGATCCAGTTTTCATTATGGCTCCCGGTAAACAGTTTTTCCACCACCCAATCTGCCTTCTCTTGAGCTGGTTCCATAGCGGGAAAAACTAACATAGCAGGATAGCTCTTATCAGCCTGGTAATGTTCTGGAAGCAATTTCAAGAAAGAAAAGGTAACGCCATTGTGGGCCTTGAAGCGCTCGAAGGTGGCTTCGGTTCCCTCATGGGGAGTTGCTTGGACGGAGCGCTGGCTATCCTCATCCATGTGTGCCTCCATTGGCTTATTGGAGCAGCTGCTGCCCAAGGCACCTAACAGTAACAATAGTGCGACATACAGATTTTTCATATTGCAGTTTTTGTGGGCAATGTATTCCCTTGGAAGGGTATGCGCCACTGATTTGGGACGGTCGGAAAATTTAGGGTTGAATGGAGGACTATAGGAAGAAGAAAGCGCTTGTCTTATCCCTTACCAAAAGATTTTTGCCTCCAAGTGTCACACTTGGCTCCTCTTCTGTATATGGATAAGTAAATCATCATTCGAATTGAGCAGAACCGGTTCCTCTCAGTTTTCAAAACAGTAACAACATGAGTAAGATCATTCGATTTGGAGCTATGTTAGCCTTTACACTCTGCCTCTTGGCAGCTTGTGGCAAAACTAATTTTGAAGAAATAAAAGTCACGGAAGAGGAAGTCCCGGTGGAAGTCGAGGAAATCGACCCAGGGCAGGTCCTCATCACAGTGAGAGAGGGCAATGATGTGACCGGTGTCTTATTCGACTCCACCGCCTTTGTGGCCAGAGATCTTGGTAATCAGATCAGATGGACCCTATCCGGCGACTTTGGCGATCGTCCGGATTACTATTTCTTCCTCGATTTCTATACCAACAATATGGATATCGGCTTAAGCACTTACCCGGTAACCGATTTTCGGCTCACCGATGATGGCATCACTACCCACTATCAAGGAAATGAAGTGGAGATCGACATTACCATAACGGATATCGATGAAGGCAATAATACGTTGACTGGTCTTTTGCAAGGGCGCTTAATATCAGGTACCAATGTAAAAACAGTTTCCGGGCAATTTCTCCAGGCGCCCGTCTTTTAGCTTTTGGGTGAAAAACGGTCAAGTGGCCATCTCAATTATGAAATTAACAGGAGAATGGGATGGCTCTTTCTCCTCCCTGTAACGGATCTAGAAATCTAAGGACACACATTGGATAAAGCAGTACTGATAGCCATTGGCAAGGCAAAAAAAGGAGAGCGTTTAGCACAAAAAAAGCTCTTTGATCACTTTCTACCCTACCTCTCCGTAGTATGTAGGAGGTATGCCTATGACCCAACAATCCTGCCGGATGCTATACAGGAGTCCTTCATAGCGATCTTCCGAAATCTTGACAGCTACGATAGCCGCAAGGGCCCTTTCAAAGCTTGGATCCGAAAAATTGCCATCAACGCTACTTTGCGATTGACAAGAGACCGAAAAGAGACAGAAGAACTGTTCGAACAAATGATTCAACCGCCCACCACTACTATTCGAATTTCGGAATTTGAAAGCGAGGACCTCATGATCCTTCTACAGAAAATGCCGGCTAACTATCGAGCCGTCTTCAATTTGTATGTCATTGATGAATTTACCCATAGAGAAATAGCTCAAGTGTTGGGTATCTCAGAAATGGTCTCCCGACAAAAACTGTCTAGAGCAAGAAAATGGCTGAAGTCCCGCTATCAAGCACAACTTAAGGCCTCCAATTTTTCGCGTTAAGGCAACGCCAGTGATTTTCAAAAAGCATGAGCCGTGAAAATAAATGATCTTGAAGCCCACATCCGTTCCAAACTAAACGAGCATACCGAACATAGGTCTGATGCCCCTATACTATGGGAGCATATCGCGCAGGAATTACAAAAGGATAAAAAGAACAAGCGTTTTCCCTTCTGGATCTGGCTGGGTCTGCCGGTTTTGCTAGCAGCGGGAGCCTTGACTTATTTCATCTACCCCCCAAGTCTCCCCACGGATATTTCCCCTTACCCAATACCAAAAGAAGACACCCATATACTAGATAGCACTTCAATGGCTTGTACTGTTGAGGAGGAAGGAAGGCTTGCCATTCCTCGATCACCGGCCAAGGTGAATCAGGCGAAAAATCAGGGCCTGTTGGCTACTTCCCCCCAATCCCTTGAGCCCATTCAAAGGGCATTAATTCATGAAGCCCCCTCCCCATTCGAGCAGCCAAGGACAACGCAATTTTTGCATCCTATTCCGCATCAAGCAAAATCAACACAGCTCATCCCCCATCAAGTTGCATCAGAAAACAGCCAATATCCGACAGCTTCCGCCACATCGCTTGCACCTATTGCCAGTTGGCATCCCTCACTCATCACACCTTCCACCCGGTTTGCCACTACCGGCTTTTTGCCGCTTTCTTTACCGGAAAAAATGGGCAAAAGGTCCGGCCAATGGAGTTTATACCCTTATGGAGGCCTGCAATACAGTTCCCTCGGTTTAAGTGCCACAGAAGCTAGTGCGAACCCCTACCTTCAACAACTGAAAGAAGGATTAAACGCTGATTTAGGATGGTTTGGTGGAGTGGAAATCCAACAGCTAAATCAAAGCGGGATGTACTGGTCAACAGGGGTGAGGTATACCAAAGACTGGCTGCAATTAGACTACGAAAGTGCAACCGTAGAACAAGTACTAAAAGAAAATGTCCTTTTGAAAGTCACTATCAATGCTATCACGAAAGATACGCTAAGTCGCCTATATGGAGATCGAGAAGTAGAGGTGAAAACGCAGCATATAGTAGTTCATCACAATAGTTTTGACTTGATTAGCCTTCCTGTAACGATAGGTTGGCAATATCAAAAGCAAGATTGGACCTTTGGACTGGGACTGGGCCTACAATTTCATTTTCTTCTGAAACAGCGCGGACGAATGCTCAATACCATTGAAGAATTTCCCTATTTCAACAATAGTAGCCCACTGTATGAGAGATTCGGATATTCGGTCCATATGATGCCGAAATTTGAATACGCATGTACCCCAAAGTTAGGAATCATGTTTCGGCCAGAACTGAATTTACAAGTAAATAGTCAATTGATGACTCCTAACATTTCAGCCCTGCCCTTTCATTATCGAGCCAGTATAGGAGTGCGGATTAATTGGTAACTACGCTACCTATTCAAACAACAGCAAGGTATTTTCCAATCCCTCTTGAAAACCCAATAGAAAGTTAAACCTAACAGTAAGTACCTCCAATTTGGGACGATTACGCGTTTAGCACTCGATTGCTTCGCCATTTGAGCGCAAATTCGCGGATAGTATCCCTATATTTGCGGCTCGCAACCTAAAAGGAGTTAGAATGAAGATTCCTCATCGAGGTACCCAAGTCGATTTTTCCAATAGGCCGCTATTAGTCGAGCACTTACTAAGCAAGCTAACCGATTCGGCTAGCAGGCTTCGGCCCTATTCTTTTCACTCTAGCTTCAAAGCATTACTTTATCACCCTTATTTTCTTTGGGCTGCTTTATTCTTTTGCCTTCAGGCGTGTGCCAATCCATTGGCTCCAACCGGTGGCCCAAGAGATGAAACCCCTCCTGCTGTCGTAGATGAAGACTCTTCGCCAAACTTTCAAACCAATTTTGAAAAACAACGCATAGAACTCACCTTCGATGAGTGGGTGCAAGTCAGTGATATATTCCAGCAAGTAGTGGTTTCCCCTCCCTTAGATAACCAACTGGATATTACCCTCCGAAAACGCACTGTCAGAGTAGACTTTGCCGATGACGAAGTACTGAAAGAGGATGTGACGTACACGATCAACTTCGGGGAAGCAATCAAAGATTTAACCGAACGAAATCCCGCTGAGAACCTTCGTTTTGTCTTTTCAACGGGAGATTTCCTTGATTCCCTGACGATCAGTGGGACCATTATTGACGCACAAACAGCTGAGCCTAAAGAGGACATTCGTGTCATGCTATATGAGAATCTCTCCGACACAGTTGTTCGTACTGAAAGGCCCTTCTACTTCGCCAAAACAGATAAGCTCGGGAAGTTTAAAATAGAGAACGTCAAGGAAGGCACTTTCCGGGCCTTCGCTTTGGAGGATGGAGACTTAAACTACCTCTTTAACCAAGCGAATGAGGCCATTGGTTTTCCGGATACGCTCGTCGCCATTAATGGCGACACGAGCTTAGACCTGACGATCCGTCTATTCACTGAATCTCAACCCTACCGCATCCAGGATGTAGACTCCACGATCTACGGTTTACTCAAGGTCAATTTCAGCGAAAATCCGGAGGCAGCTCGCTTAGATTTATCCTACGATACCGTAGGCCAAGCGGTAATCTATGAATTTGACAAGGATACCCTCAAGGTTTGGTATGATCAGGTAGATCAGCAGAATTGGTCCCTTTATATTAGACAGGACACCTTAGTGAGTGATACTATACCCGTCCGGCCTGGCGATCGAGGAACATACATGGATGAGACAACCTTCAAAGTACTTAGTGGAGGAACAGCCAAACGATTCAAGCCCAGTGATCCCATATCGCTCAACTTTAATCAACCTATCGGCTCTGTAGATACGGCTTTATTATTCCTCTACGAAGACACCTTGAGAACAAGGATTCAAGCGGAATTAGATTTTGATACCCTAGCCAATAAGCAACTGCGACTGAAGTATCCTTGGCGAGAGGGGATGGTGTATGCCCTCGAAATATTGCCGGGAGCCATTACTGATATGTATGGCCTAAACAATCAAGATAGTATCGTAAAAGACTACCAGGCCAACCTGTATAAAAACTACGGCAACCTCAATTTAACCCTGGAAGGTTTTGATTCTACTGCCCAGTACATAATGGAGCTTCTAGGGCGAAGCGATGTCCTAGTTTCTCGCTGGATTGCCAGCGGTAGTACTAGCTATCAACGTTCCATTAGCAATTTATCCGCCGCTAAGTATACCATTCGGATCATTACGGATGTAAACCGCAATGGTAGATGGGATACCGGTGAATATGATACGCAACGACAGCCTGAACCGATCTATACTCGTCCGCTAGAGGATGTACGTGCCAATTGGGACGTAGAAGCTACCGTGCGCCTAGGCGAAAAAATGCCAGAGCCCGAAAGAAACGCCAATCGCCCAGAAAATGGAGGTACAAACCAAGGCGGCAGACGAGGCAGCAGGGGCCGAAATTAATGCCCTTCTTAGGCAAATCTCGTGGACAATCATAAAATGAGATGAATAAGCGCCCGAAGAAAGCGTTGAATTTCATTTTTGAGTGTCTCGAAACACGAGATTTGTCGAAGAACCATTAATGTTTACACACCAAAAATCTACTTCACTACATCTATTCTTACAACCAGCCGTTGAAATAGGCCATGGCCAAAGTCTATTTCCACTTGGAGCTTGTCCGGAGGTCGCTTTTGGAGGAGAAAAGTGTTCATTTTTTACTGAAACGAGGCGCTTTTCGCAGCTCATATCTGGAAGATATGGGCAAGGAAAGCAACGAAGCTTGTCTGACGGCAGTCAGGTATCAGCAAAAAAGGGATAGGTTTCCACCCAAAGGGTGACCTCCAAACAAGCTCTTGTAGTTGAAAAACGACGTCGATCTACCAGCCGCGCCCTAGTCTTGGGTGCAATATCCAGTTTACTTACAAAATCTAATATTATGACTTTGCTTGCTATCAGCATTGATGGCACCCAATTACTATTGGCGTGCACAGGGATCGTCATCGCCGTTTTCGCTTTGATCATAGCATGGCGCTATTGGTTGAAAAGGACTAGTCAGCAGTCCCTGGAAGACGAAGCGACCATTATCTCTTTGACAAATAGGACTAAATATCCAAAGGTCGATATCTTCCGTTGGAGTAACACCTTGTTTCGTTTTGGGCTATCCATTGCCTTGGGGATGACCATCTTGGCTTTCAGTTGGACCACCTACGACAAGACTGAATTTGCCAACCTAGAGATTGGTGAATATGAAGACCTAGATCAAGTCCCTCCCATTACCAAAGATCCCCCTCCGCCGCCGCCACCGCCACCACCGCCAGTGGTTGAGCCAGTCGTAGATGAGGAACTGTTGGACGAAGATGAACCAGAGTTTGAAGACCTGAGCATCACGGAAGATACAGAGGTGACTGCGCCGCCCAAAGTCGAGCATAAGCCTGTACCCCCTCCGCCGCCACCGCCACCTGAACCAGAGGACGAGGGTCCAGAATTCTTCGTAGCCGTGGAAGAGATGCCCAGCTTTGGAGATTGTAAAGACATCTTCAATAAGATGGAACGCAAGCAATGTTCAGATAAGAACCTGCTGACCTTCCTCTCTAAAAACATCAAGTACCCAGCCATTGCCCGGGAAAACAATATCGAAGGACAAGCCGTGATCCGCTTTATCGTAGAATCAGACGGCACGATAACCAATACCGAAATTGTACGAGATTTGGCTGGTGGGTGTGGAGACGAAGCACTCCGGGTAGTTAACTTAATGAAGAATCAGAAGTTTTTAGATAAGCAACAATTGGTCTGGAACCCTGGTAAGCAACAAGGACGCCCTGTCCGAGTGCAGTTTAATTTACCGATTCGATTTAAGTTGCAGTAGGGAGAAGATGGGGCTTGAATGCAGCTTGTAAAGCGTCGATGGTTGTCATACCGAAATTTCGCATGTACCCCAATGCTGAAGTGGAACTAGACGTGAGTTCTATCGACTATTGATCGATAAAATGGTCCAGCAGAAATGGCGGCAAAAAACTTGGCTACTGCCCCCTGACCTCTAAAAGCGCAGCAATCTGTGTTCTGACTTCTGACCTCTGACCTCTGACCTCTGACCTCTGACCTCTGTAAAAAACCACGTTAGCACTGACACTTATTCGGCCCCAAAAAAACCAATTGCCTCCGAATGTATTGCACATTTCGGAGGTTTTTTAATGCGCATTAGAAAACAGATTCTCTTCTCTTTATTTTCTTTCCTGCTAAACACTCCACCTAGCAGCTCCCCTAGGATGCCCTAAAAAACCTTGTTTCACACCCACCATTTCCCCGATTTACTGCATCTAAACTAAAGAAAACGCCTTATAACGTAATTTATAGTTATAAATCGTACAAAATAGTTGCACTTACAAAAAAAGGAACGTATGTTTGTATCAGTTAAGCACATAATCGTAGAGGAAACGCTCAAATTATTACAGCGCAAATCCAGATTATTACGGCTTCTACAACCAAGTTGTTTGACATTTTTGATCTTGCTAAGTACCACTGTTACTCCCTTGACCGGGCAATCTCAGGATTCGCTTTCAACGACCAAGATGTATCAAGAAGCCTTAGAGTTGATGAACGGTTTTCAGTTTGACCGTGCTTTAGGTTTACTCAGTGAATGTCATATTCATGATCAGGAAAATACCGCCTACCTATTGAAGATAGCTTATTGCAATTTTCAAATGGGACGTTATCCAGATGCTAGCCTCTTTTATAAGAAGGTATTATCCATTGATTCACTGAATACCAATGCCTTAAGTTCATTAGGCTCCATTTATGAGCGAATGAACAATTATAAAGAGGCTGAGGGTCAATACCTCCAATTAATCAGCATCGACTCTACGAATAGTTACTATTTCAAACGGATGGGATATGCTTCCATGCGATTGAACAAGCCCCTTCAAGGCATAGCTTTTTTTATTCGCGCACATGAATTAAACGAAGGGGATGTAGAAATTATCGATCAGCTCAGTGATATCTATCTAGCGATGGGTGAATTGGAATATGCCGAAAGGGTGTTGCAGAAAGGACTAAATATCGATCCCAATAATATCAAATTGCTATACAATCAAGCCCGCTTGTTTCAAAAGCAAAAGGATTACCCGACTGTTGCCTTTGCCATTGAAAAAGCGATGGCTCAGGGAGATACTAGCGATTATTACCAAATGATGCTAGGCGTTGCCTATCTTCGATTGGATAGTCTGGATCGTTCAGTCTTTCACCTAGAACGTATAGTGGCTAGGGGAAAAGATAGTGATCGAACCCATCATTATCTGGGTTTAGCCTATAAGGCACTCGATAATATGGAAAAAAGTATTGAGCACTTAGAGATAGCGATTGAACTCGGCATTTCTGAACAAATGGGGACCTACCAAAGTGATTTGGCCTCCATCCACCTGAGTGAAAACCAATTCAGATCCGCTATTAATCGCTACAAAAAAGCCTATCAGTACGAACCAAAATCTGAGTATCTGTTTCATTTGGCTCGCGCCTGTGATCTGTATTACAAGGACAAAAAACCAGCACTGAAGTACTACGACCAGTACTTGGCTAGCAATGATCAAAAATTTCGTGAGTACAGCACACAGCGAATTAAGCAGCTAAAAGAAATCATCCATCTAAGCAAAAGGTAATTATGAAAAGATTAACCAAAGCCGAAGAGGAAGTCATGCAAATTATTTGGAAACTAGGTCGTTGCACCGTTAGTGATATCCGCCAGTACATGGCCGATGAGTTGCAGCAAGCTAAGCCTCCCCATAGCACGGTTTCTACGGTGGTTAGAACCTTGGAAGATAAGGGTATCTTAAACCATAAAGCCTATGGAAGGACCTATGAGTACTTCCCTACCATCACCAAGCAGGACTACAGCAGTTTGACCTTGAAGAAATTTGTATCCGATTATTTTGATGGGTCTATGGAACGCCTCGTTTCCTTTATGGTGAAAGAGCAGAACCTTAGCTTAAATGATTTGTCTGATCTATTGAATAAGTTAGATGAAGCTGACGAAGACTAATTTGTAATGTATCATGTTGAATGAATAATTTTTAATGGACAACTGGTAATGAAGAATTAATAATGGGGAATTACTAATTGGCATTTTTCATTCTCCACTAATCATTTTTCATTCTCCATTAAGCAGGATTCATTCCCAATACGGAGCTCATGTTGAACTATGTACTAGAAGTAAACATCTGTTGGTTAGGATTTTATTTGCTCTATGGCCTGGTATTGAGTCGAGAGACCTTCTTTGAATACAACCGCTGGTACTTATTGGCGGGGCTGGTAGGAGGTTTAGTGATTCCCTTGGTCGAGTATCAGATCATTGTTGAGCAGATTATTGAAATTCCCAGTATGAGTTTGGATTTGGAGGGTTTATCTGGGATGACTGCCACAGCAGTTGCCGCGGACGAGCCAAGCGTGAGAGAAATGCTATTGAAGGGCCTATTTGTGGTCTACTTACTGGGGGTAGCCATACTAGCAGTGAGATTCATGATGGGGCTTCTGCGCATTGGATGGTTGTATTGGAGAGGAACGAAGATGGAGCGCCCAGGCTACGCCCTTGTTAAGACACCTAGTGTTCATCCGCCCTTTTCCTTTTTTCACTGGCTATTCCAAAGTCAGCGAATTCCGCTAGACGAGGCCGACGAAGAAAAGATCATTACGCACGAGATTGAACATATCCGACAATGGCACAGCCTCGATGTGCTCTTGGTCGAACTGATCGGTATTGTACTATGGTTTAGCCCATTGGTATGGCTCTATCGCAGATCCTTACGGATGATCCATGAATACCAGGCAGATGAAGCGGTGCTTCAAACTACTAAACGAAAAAGCTATGGCCATTTATTAATACGGCAATCGATGTCCGGACCTCCGATTGCCATTGCGAATCATTTTATTCATTCACAATTGAAAAAACGCCTGACCATGATGACGAAGAAAAAGTCTACACAACGGTCTTTGATGAAATATACTTTCATCCTTCCTGTTCTAGCATTGATGCTAATGGCCTTTGCCCCTACTAAAGTCTACAAAATGGTTACTGTAGAGACTCCTACAGAAGTACCAGCAGTTGAAGAAAACAACCCCGGTCCTGATCTAGATAAGATCAAGAAAGAACTTTCTCTTATTCTGGCTAAAAGAGCCCATTCAAAAGAGAATATTGACGGTAAATTAGCGGGTCTCTTTGCCAAAAAATACGATAGCTATGTACAAGCATACCCGGATCACAAGAAAGATATTACCAAGGTAGCTGTACTTGTGGCAGATTACTATGAAATGGATACGACAGTGGAAGATGATCAGATGGTAAGAGGTCAATTCCGCAATGCCTTTACCCCAAAGAAGGAATCACTCGTCATAGAAGATACTCCGGGTTCAGGAGTAAGAATTCGAAGCACCAATGGAGATCAATTTGATCCACTGTACATCATTGACGGGAAGGTGGCGACCAAAGCAGAAATGGAAACCCTGAACCCAGATGGCATCGAGCGAATAGATGTACTCAAGGGGGAAAGTGCCACAGCTCTCTATGGAGAATCCGGTGAAAATGGCGTGGTGAAAATCACCTTAAAAAAAGACGGAGAAGCCATTGAAAAGATCCATGACGAAAAAGGGAATTTTTTCCAACTTAAAGGTGAAATTGAAAAGGTAGACAAGATCGACGCTTCTGAGACGACGATTCAGATCATCAAGGAAGAACCTTTATCTATCGAAGATGAGATGAACAAGCCAGCCCAATCTACTATTAAGATTCGAGGTACGGCAAGTAGTACGGAAAAGCCACTATTTGTAGTCAATGACGAGATTCTAGATAACAGTCTAAATGATCCGATGACAGAATTGAACCCAGATGATATTGAATTTATCAATGTACTGAAGGGAACAGCGGCTCATGACAAGTACGGTGAAAAGGGGGCTAATGGAGTAGTAGAGATCTACACCAAAGGTTTTGAGAAAAAAGAAGAAACGGACGTAATGCCAAGGTTTGGCGATTGTGATGAGCAACCCAATGCTGGTCTGCGAAATGCTTGTTCGAAAAAAGCTCTCCTCAACTATATCATTTCCAATATGCAATACCCGAAATCAGCCAAAGAGGCTGGCATTGAAGGTAAAGTTATCGTTTCTTTTATGGTAAAGAAGAATGGTATGGTGGCAGCCCCTAAAGTAGTAGGGGGTTCCTCAAATTCTGCCTTGCAGAAGGAGGCCGTACGAATGGTAAAAAGCATGCCCAAGTGGATACCCGGCAAAAAAGGTGGAAAAGCCGTAGATGTGGAGATGAAGCTTCCTTTCACCTTCGATCTAGGTGCAGCAGCAGCGCCAATGCAAGTAGTGGATCAAATGCCTTTGTTCCCAGGTGTGAATCCAACGGCAGGAACAGCAGCGGAAAGAAAAGCGCAATCAGATCAAAGAATGTTAGAGTATATCTATAGCAATCTTAAGTACCCTAAAGAAGCAAGAGAGGCTGGAGCAGAAGGAACCGTTCATTTGAGTTTCACGGTCACCGAAAAGGGGTTGATGGAGGATCTAAAAATCGTAAAAGCTCCTTTCGCTGCCTTGGGTAAATCGGCCTACATTGCCTTAAACAGCTTAGAAGGAACCTGGACGCCAGGTATGAATAAAGGAAAAGCTGTCGCTACTGAATTAACCATTCCGATTAAATTCCGGTTTGACAAAGAGCCTGCAGCCGAAACACCTAACACCAAGCTTCCTAGCTCAGCAGCTGCACTTGAACTCGGAAATTTCAAACTAACTCCCAACCCCAATAATGGAGAAATGCTGGTTAACTTCCAATCTACTGCTAGCCCTGTACTAATCCAGGTATTTGATGTGAACGGGCAAGAAGTATACAAGGAGTATCTTCCGAACTTCGCTGGAAGTTATCGAGAAACTATCAGACTAGATAAGGTGGCAAAAGGATCACACGTCTTGAGCATCATTCAAGACAATAAGCGATTCACCAGAAAATTTGTCACACAGTAAAATGACAAAGACCTCAGCAAAATTACTTGCTGAGGTCTTATTTTTTATGGACTAAAGATCTTTTAGATCTCGACAATTCAATTCCGCTTAGAAAAAGTCCCAGCCGCTGTCAATCCAACCGCCTGCTCTCAAGAAGGCCCGAATCAACAAAAGCAGTAGGATCAATACTACCAACCACTGCAACCAAACGTTCCCTCTCTTTTCCTTATCCAAAGACTTTAAATAGGCAATCCCCTGCTGATCAATCTCGTGAAAAGAACCTTCCAGTGTCGTCTCATTATTCCGCTCGTCCATCTCGCTCACAATCTTACTTGCATCTTCTAAATCCGTTTCTCGTACCAACAGTTTAATTCCGCCCTGTTCCACCGGAAGCATCGTCTGCAAAGTAGCATTGGATACCACGCACTTAATCCCTGCTTCCTTTAGTCTAGCCGCATATATACGAGCCTGTGATTCAAAATAGAAATGCTTAACGACAACAATTCGCGTTTGCTCATCAAATTCATCAAAACTGTCTAAGATCTGATCTTCCATGATTCGTCCTGATTAAGCTTCCCCTTCTGCCTCGGCCTTTGCTTCAATCTCATTAATCTTTTCCAACTCCAAGTCGATATAGTATAGACTTTGCGGCCCTTCTCCAATGATCTTAATACGATCCAAAATTGTCCGCATCAAAGCTTCTTCCTCTCTTTGCTCCTCCACATACCATTGCAAGAAATTAAGGGTCATATGATCCTTTACTTCATAGCTGAGTGCTACGAGATTATTGATAGCTGCAGTCACCTTTTGTTCGTGTGCATACACCTGATCAAACAATGATTTGACAGAATCAAACGTATGTGGGGGCTTATTAATAGGCGGGGCTAAGGCATGTCCATCCATCTCATTGATGTAATTGAAAATGCGCATCATGTGTTCATTTTCTTCCGTGGACTGGCGGTACATAAACTTTGCGCACCCTTCCAAACCTTCTCGCTCACACCAGGATGCCATTGATAAGTACAGAAATGAGGCATACCCTTCCAACTCTAGCTGCTGATTAAGTGCAGCTTCCATCTTACTTGACAACATAAATACAGATTTTTATAAACGATATTGTGCTGTATATATAAGGTCAGAACAATTAAAGAGTTCAACTTAGACGATAGGAATAAAGCAATTTAGAAAAATTCTAATTTGGACCTGTGCTTGCTTGGGAATATATGTCTAGACCTCGTTATAATCGATTGATAGTTAGAAAAATAAGAAAACTACCACAAATACCAAAACAGATAGAATCACGCCGTACATAAATATGTCGAAGCAGATCCGCAGTAGTCGATACTTTTTAGCCAGTACAATCCCCAAGTAGTAAAGATCTCGTGTCATAGAACTATACAAGAAATCACTGTCTTTGATCATCTCCATCATGCCCCAGTGGAAATCATCCACCTTCATGTTATAAAAATTACCAAAGAACAATAGATTGGATCTTTTCTGCTCAATGTCTTCCCGCGTGAATTCCCCTTTGGTTACCTTAGGGCGAGTAGAAAGAATCGCAAAAACCAAGGCTGTTAAAGATGAGGCAATTAAGATCATGGTCGGCAAGACCACCTTCGGATTGTCCTCCACCTGTGAAGCCACAAACGGGACGGAGATCGAAATAATAATGGAGTTGATCGTCAACATAAAGTTGGCCTTATTATCGGCAATTGAACTCAGGTTGACATGTGTTCGGTAGGTGGTCCGATACATCGTTTCCACACCACGTCCAAGATTGAGCTGCTTTAATTCGTTGTCACCATTTCCATTTTCTCCGCGATTGCTGCCCCCTTTTTTCTTCTTCTTCTTTTTCTTCTTCTTGGCTTCAGCAATGTCTTTGGAGGGATCTGGATTGAGGCGCTGCTTTTGCTTAAGCAATTGGCGAATATGCCTTTCTTTTTGCTTATTGAAAAGCTCCTGGGCCATCGTCGTATGGTAGGCGTGTTTGGTGACGAAGGCAATCTCGAAATCCACCCATTCTTGATCGGACATGACCTGTCCTCTGGTCATCATCATCTCCTGGCGGACTTTCCCACAACGATCCCAATACCATTCGTTCCCTAAATGACTTAAATCTGCATCGCAAACAATTTCATCCAGTAAGGTTATCGGATTTTGGGGATATCGCGTGGCCATGATAGCCTGTTCTATCTTCTGCAAGTCCTCCTCTGGATAGCCTTTGGGCTCTAGAAATGACCTTGCATGCTCAACACTGCGCTCCTCGTGTTTATCCTGCCCTTGATCATATCCTGCATCGTGGAACCATGCGGCCAACTGGATGATCTCTACCTCTTTTTCCGTCAACTCATAGCCCTCCGCAATATGCAAGGCCATATCTACTACATAGCGCGTATGTTGAAAATCATGATAGACGTAATCACTTGATATTTTTTCCTCGAAAAACGCTTGCACATGTGCTGCACAAGCCTCCAATAGGGGGTTTTCAACCTCAACCATAAACTGTCTGTTCTTTATCCGATGATGGCATTAGGCAATGGTAAGGATCAAGCAAGACATTGGTGCACTTCCCTTTGCTCTTCTATCATTCTCACTTATTATCCACCTCTATTTTGTTGCCACAAAAACTGACGCAATTAATTTATCAAAACCCGAAAATAGTAAATAAAAAACTCATGCATCGGTTACTTGAGCATTAAGAACGTCATTCCCCTTTGCTTTAGGGTAAAGACTGTCGAAAATTTGCTATTCAGCGTGTATTTTTCGATAGCCCGCGCTTTTAAAGCGCTTGAATCTATCTCCTAACGGCTACCCAATTACTGCTCTAGATGGAGCGGGTTTACAATCTTGGTCTATACCAAGACAACTCATTCCAAGACTACCCACCTTTGTGAAAAAAAATTATGCTCGATCCCCAGCACCCTTGGCTAGACCGCCAAGCTTATCCATTCACTAGCAGATATGCTACTATCGGAGACCACCGGTTACACTACATTGACGAAGGAGAAGGACCTCTGATACTTTTTGTACACGGTACTCCCTCCTGGTCTTTCGATTACCGTCATTTAATTCAGCATCTCTCTGGCGAATTTCGCTGTATAGCGATTGATCTGATGGGATTTGGACTTTCAGATAAGCCCAAAAATTACGACTATAGCACACCGAATCACGTCCAAGTTGTAACGCAGTTTATCGAACAACTAAAATTGTCTGATCTACATTTGGTATTGCATGACTTTGGAGGTGTGATCGGGATGGCCTACGCCATAGATCGCCCGAAGCAGATAAAAAGTATCACGATGTTTAACTCATGGCTCTGGGATGCTTCCCATGAACCCGAATTTCAGCAATCTGCTAAGATTTTGAGAAGTCCCTTACTTCCCTTCATGTATTTGCGACTAAACTTCTCGCCCCGGTTTCTCGTTCCGAAATCCTTTCATGACAAGACAAAGCTCCGTAAAAGTACCCATCGGCATTACACCAAAGTTTTTACTAAAGCTGCCGAGCGGCATGGCCCACTCGCTTTTGCTCGGTCTATTCTGAATGATCAGCAATGGTTTGGGTCCTTATGGAAAAAGGTCCACCGGCTCCAGGACAAACCAATCCTATTTCTATGGGGAATGCAAGATCCCTTCGTTTTACCAAAGTATCTAGACAAGTATGCTAGTGCTTTCCCAAAAGCACAGATACGTAAGTTGGAGGATTGTGGGCATTTCCCACAGGAGGAGAAGAAAGAGGAGGTAAAGGAAAGTCTAAGTAGTTTTTTACACCAACAAATTAATGTAGCAAAGCTTGCATCAAATCCTTAAAATCTTCGGCTTCTTCAAATTGATGATCTTTATAGACCGTTGCTCGAAAGCGCAGATTCCGGACTTTCTCATCGCGGATTTCAACTTCGATCATCACATTGCCAAAAGCTTGTTTCGACTTTTTCCCTGCCTCAAAATTGGGGCGGGGTTTAAGGTAATGGCGTTCGGTAGTTTCTACCCAATTGTCTTTATTGTAGGTTCGACTATCCGAGATTTGAGTGCGGTAGTTCAAGGTCAACACCTGCTCTTTCAAGTAGTCGAAAAAGTGGATCACTTCTCTTCGGGAGTAATTGGTTTTATAGAAATGGATCACAAACCCCTTGGAAGACGGCGTATGCAAGAAATCTAAGGCCTCATCAATATCGTCAGGGAGGGCCTGAAAAATGGCATATTGATCTCTCAGCCAATCAATCAGACGCCGCCGTACCAGTCCCTCTCGCCATTGCAAATAGTCTTCCCGCTCCCGCTCACTCCGCTTAATCATTTCGTGTACTACGGGCTGGCTAGCCGAACTTTGCTCAGCTTCTTGAAAAAGTTGCTTGATATAATCCCATAAATTCGCCATCGCATTCCTAACAATCCTAGCGAACATTAGTTTCCTAAGCATTGGTAATTTCTCAAATGAGTACTTGGTCTTACCTATCGTATAATCTTGCTAGATTTTGGCGAGATAGTCGTGCAGCTGTTGGTTTTGGACAATAAAGTTTACCTTTAATACACATATTCGTACGAGCTACTACTGTTTAAAAAGTACACTCAGTCCTTTGCTAATAAAACCGAACAACATGCGATACCTTTACCTTTTGGGCCTGGCCATGATCCTTGGTCAATTCTCCTGGGCTCAAGGCACACGATTACTCCGACAGCCTACGATCAGTCAGAATAAAATAGTATTCGTTTATGCCAATGATCTTTGGATACTAGATCGGGGAGTCAATGAGGCTCAACGCCTAACCAGTGCCGAAGGCAGTGAAAGTTTGCCCCACTTCTCGCCGGATGGAAACATGGTGGCATTCACCGGCCAGTATGATGGAAACACAGACGTCTATATCGTCCCAACTGCCGGTGGCGAACCGCGTCGACTTACCTGGCACTCTAGTCCTGATTTTGTGCAAGGTTGGAGTCCCGATGGCCGCTCGGTCCTATTCCGTTCTTCTCGCGAAGGGCGCCCCACGCAAACCAGCAAGCTCTTCACGGTGCCCCTCGATGGTGGCCTCCCCACAGCTTTGGCCATTCCCCGAGCCGCCTATGGAGAGCTATCTGGGAAGGGCGATTATATCGCCTATACCCCGATCACGGGCTGGGATCCAGAATGGCGGAATTATCGGGGAGGGCAGGCCATGCCGATCTGGATTGTCAATATGAAGAACTACAAACTGAAGAGAGTTCCTCAGCCGGATAAGGAACGTCATCTAGATCCCGTCTGGTACCAAGGGAAAGTCTACTTCCTTTCAGAAAGGGATTATGCCAGTAATATTTGGTCCTTTGATCCTCGTAATGATGAACTGAAGCAATTGACTTTTCACAAAGATTTTGATGTAAAGAGCCTTGATGCAGGCCCTGATGCCATCATCTACGAGCAAGGTGGCTGGCTACATGAATTGAAGCCAGAAACAGGCGATAGTAAGCAGTTGGCCGTCGAAGTAAAAGGAGATTTCCACTGGGCTCGGCCCCGTTGGGAAGATGTACCCGCTAGTCGGCTGACGAATGCCTCTCTTTCTCCTACTGGCAAACGGGCACTCTTTGAATACAGAGGCGATATTTTCACGGTACCGAAAGAAAAAGGGGACTGGCGCAACCTCACTCAATCACCGGGGGTGGCGGATCGGTATCCCGTATGGTCGCCCGATGGTCAACAAGTAGCCTGGTTTTCCGACCAAAGTGGCGAGTATACCTTGATGATCAGTGATCAAATGGGTTTGGAAAAACCCAAAAGTATTCAGTTGCCTAATCCTACCTTTTACTTCAACCCGACCTGGTCGCCAGACGGTAAATACATAGCGTATACCGATACGGACTACAATATTTGGTATGCCAATATCGAGAGTGGTGCAGTAAAAAAAGCGGATACAGACCGTTTTGCCCACCCTAATCGTAGCATGAACCCAATCTGGTCACCGGATAGCCGTTGGATCGCCTATGCTCGTATACTCGACAATCAACATAAAGCGATAAAAGTACATCAGGTAGAAACAGGACAAACCTATCAACTAACCGATGGGATGGCCGATGCCATTAGTCCAGTTTGGGATGAAAGTGGTAAATATCTCTACTTCTTAGCCAGCACGAACTTTGGTTTGAATACAGGTTGGTTAGATATGAGCTCCTATGATCCTTCAACCACCTATCGACCCTACATGATTTTATTGGGTAAAGACACCCCT
>JAHQWA010000529.1 GCA_019634045.1 Saprospiraceae bacterium | reverse complement strand
GGGGGCTCCATCGAAGCCCCCTTAATCTCTACGCCAAGTATTTTGGCTTAGATTAGATATTGGTCACTATTTTGAAAATGCGACTCCAGTCTTTAGAAGAGAACCAAACGATTAAGGGTTTTCCAACGATATGATCTTCTGGCACGAAGCCCCAAACCCTGGAATCTTCCGAGTTGTGTCGGTTATCTCCCATCATCCAGTAGTAATTCTGTTCGAAGGTATAGCTAGTAGCTCTCTCGCCATCAATGTAGATGCCGTCCGACTTGACCTCCAGGTCATGATCTTCATAAATATCAATGACTCGGCGATATAGGGCAATATTGTCTATCCCAATATCTACAGAAGCTCCTTTCTTTGGAATCCAAATGGGCCCGAAGTCGTCTACCGTCCAGGCCGGGAAGTGTCGAGGATCATGAGGGAAAAGGCTATAGGGATTAGCTTTCGGACGGAAACTCATATCCCAAGGCTCGATTTTGATATTTGGATCAAGACCTTGTACCTTTTCTTTCTGCGCTGCACTCAGGATCATGCGATAACCGTTGGGCGGTCGGTAAGCCGCAAAATCCTCGGTGGTATTGATCCCCCATTCGGCAAAGCGAGAAGTATTGATGCTACTAATGCCATCCGGAAAGGTCACTTCATACATGAACTGCATATTCTCCGGATTCTCCGCCGCTGTTCCATTCACATACACTTGTCGTTGGCGAATCTCTAAGCTATCACCGGGTAAACCAATGCATCTTTTGATATAGTGATCTCGTTTATCGACAGGTCGGGTCACCAAGGGTTTACGTCCTTGCTTAATCAATTGATCATAAGCGGGGTTGGCCTCGCGTACCGCTCCAAAGCGAACATCCTCAGTAGACCAGGTCCGATCCGGGAAGACATAAACACTATCGCCAGCTGGGAAATTGAATACAGTTGGTGAGTTATGCGTTACATCAACTTTTCCAAAGCGGCGGAATTTTAAGTTTGGTTTTTCTAGATAGGACTCTTTGTTTATTAAAGGAACTCGATTGTGTAAAAGCGGAATCATGGCAATGGTCTTAGGGGTACGCATGCCATAACTGGTTTTGCTAACAAAGAGGAAATCGCCTACCATTAAGGATCCTTCCATTGAAGAGGTAGGAATCACAAAGGCCTCGATCAAAAACATTCGAATAAAGGCGGCTGCAAAAACAGCAAAGATCACAGCTTCAGCCCATTCTCTGGCAGCTGACTTCCTGTAGGGATTCCCTGCTTGTAATTTAGCTAATAACCGATCGTTCTTTGCTTCTTTAGCCTGTTCTAGCTTCTCCATGTAGGCCTTTTCAGCTGTTAAAGCTGGCCCTATATATTTCTCTTTTTCGGTAAAGCCTAGATAGAAAAAATAAAATGGCGTAAATATCACTGCCACTACACTTTCCCAAAACGTATTCTTATCAAAGGAACGGACCATGTCGATGGCCAAACCCGCGTAGATAAAGAAATTGACGATGGGAAGGAGCATTAATGCCGCGTACCAGGCTGGTCTGCCAACCAACTTACACCATACTACAAAATTAAGCCCGGGCACTAAACCTTTCCACCCCGCTTCACCGGCTTTTTCGAAGACCTTGTACAAACTGATACTGAGTAATACGTAGCCTATAATTAAGAATGTGAGCATAGCCTTGCCTTCTATTTTTCGTATTTTCTGAAAAGATGGGGCAAAGATAAACTTATTTGGAATTTATGGCTGGTAATGAATCTACTAAGTCCGTAATTTCATAGACAGGTTTCGTCTTCTGGTTCTAAGTGCTAGGAAATAAGAAGCCTTCTTGGTGTGATTTTAGTGCGGAAACGCGTAGGATATTACCGTTTTCGGAATAAGTCGGCCTGATGAAATAGGAGGAGCCCTTGGGATGTACTTATGGCTTTACTTCCTTTAGGGAATGACCTCCCCTTCTAGAAATAGTTTTTCGGCCTTTCGTTGGCCGCTGACAAAAACCTTCACATATTTTCGAAAATAGCCGAGATCATGGGCATCGTAGACGATTTCAATGCGGGCCGTCGAGTCCGGTAAGATGGGAGTCTCCTGCCAATCCGCAGCCGTGCAACCGCAAGAGGTACGCACATTATCTATAACAAAAGGAGCTTCGCTCGTATTTTTGAAAGTAAAATGATGGGTGAGCTCCGTTTTATGCTTTACCTCCCCAAAATCATGTGTTTTAGGGCTTAGCCATTCCACCTTGCTAGACGGTGCAAGTAGGAGTATAGAGTAGGTGAGGAGTGCAGAAAGGATTAGTTTCATAGATTAACATTATCGACCGTGAAATCTTCGCCTTTTTCCAGTATGTCCCAGGTGTGATCACCAAGCAATCGTACAGTAGCCAGAAATTTGTAGGGCATGGACGATCCCCATTCCGACGGGCCTACCATGGATAGGAGTTCCTTACCATCTTGCTTTTGATACAAATGATAATTGAAATTGATAAGGGGGGAAAAGGGAATATCTGCCAAATAGATCTTTTCGGAAATAGTTACTCGATCCTGTATCTCTTTTGCTTGCTTTGCCAAGAGTTCGAATTGTTTACGTAGCTGGGCCATCTGCATATCCGTCTGTTCGTACATAGCGGATACGGCTCTACCTTTGATCCGGCCTTTGTCTTCAGGTTTGACCAGGGCTCCGCCTACGGTATGAGCATAGGGGAGGAGGTGCGGGTTTTCCGCAATCTTATCTTTATCAATGGGGTTTACAGCTGACTTCGATTCTTGCTTTTCCATAATCTGATTCCTACTAATGGGCTTTGCAGCCACAGGATAAATTCCTACTGAGGTAAAATTAAAAACTGCCGACATTGTATGCAACAATGCCAGCAGTTCTAAGTTCATTCCCAATGGGGAATCTATTTTTTTACTTCAATTGGAAGCTTGTTGAACCAGCTAGGTAACCTTTGTTGTAAACTTCAACTTCGTAATTACCTTTTGTGAAAGCTTGACCAGGACTCCAAGCAATGCTTACGGCATCACCTGTACCATTAAATTCGGTCTCTGCTGTCATGGTGTAGCGGATTTGTTCACCCGTTGCACTGTTGGTAAAGATACCAGACCCGAGCTCTTCCATTGCTACCGTTTCACCAAGAGGGTTAATAATGCGAACATGGAAAAACTCCGTACCTTGTTCAGTTACTGCATTATCAGTTGTGTTGAACTGTACAATGATTCTTTCTACATTCTTAGCATTACTCTTCTTAACTGGCTTACCACTTTTGCGTAGTTTGTACCCAGCGGCGTTAATGTTTTCTACTTTGATCACAGAAGCGATATCAACTTTCTTCGCCAATTGAGCTCTTTCTGTTTCCAAAGTCTCTTTTTCGCTTACCAAAATTGCTCTTTCAGAATTCAATTGAGCCGAAGTCATACGCTCCGTTTCAAGATCAGAGTTCAATGTTTGGTTTTGCTCAGTCAATTGCGTGTTGTTAGCTGCTAACAACTCGTTTTCTTCGCGAAGTTGATTGATCTCTGCCACGTATTGCTCCACTTGAGATTTCAAGTTGCTCATTTCTTTACGGGCAGCTCTATAATTGCGGCTATCACTTAGCAAGCCATCAATTTTGTCTTTCTGTGTTTTTAACTCTTCTTGCTGTTGTTCAATCAAAGTATTTAACTCGTCATTGCTTCCTCTCATCTCTTCCAATTCGGACAGCGCCTCATAATACTGCTTCTCTAACTCGACTTTCAGTTCTTCGGTTTTTTCGAAATCTGCAGTCAACTCCTCCTTAGTATTATTGAGTTGGAAATTTCTTACCCCCAAGAATGCACTAAGACCGAGTAGGGCAACAATGATTACAGCTGCAATAGCAATAGTATTATTGTTACTTGGCTTTGGACTTGAACTAGTTGGATTCGAATTTGAACTGTTCGTTGTCATGATTTTTGATTTAATGAATAAATGCGTGTTTACTAAAAAAGTCTTTTCTAAAAATCTTGTGCTACTTAGACTGGGATTAAAACGCAGGTAACGTTTTTTTAATTGTATTTCGCCCTGCAAAGTTACATTTCTCTGATCTATTATGCCATTTTTACCAAGAAAAATTACATATAATGAATTTAATGTATTTGTTTGGTTTACAGTGGATTGTATTGGCGTGTCTGCGTATAAATCCTGGAGATATATCGAGATATTGAGCTTTTTTTGAGAAATTTCAAAAAAAAATTTTGAGCTGGAAAAAAAATTGGAATTCACTTTGGAAACGGAGCTGTTTCTCCCTTGAGAAAGACCTTGTACGGGGCATTTGTGCTGACTCTCTCCTCCCCGTTTAAGGTGGAAGAGTAGCTGTAAGCAGCCGTTATAAAGTGTATTTTGTAAACTATTTGATGAAAAAATATTTGCAAAATAGTTTCATTTTGCGTATATTTGTATTGTAAAAGGATAAAAACAGCATGATTGACAAAGTTACCATTGGAGATGTCCTCTTTCTAGACATTGAGACTGTATCCAATAAACATCATTTTGAAGAGCTAGACCCTGCTTTGCAGGATCTTTGGCGATTGAAGAGTAGACAGATCCTTCGTCAGTACGACGAAGCCTTGACTACAGAGGAGGTTTCGGCCCTTTATCCGGAGAAAGCAGGGATTTATGCGGAGTTTGGTAAAATCGTCTGTATCTCTGTCGGGAGTGTGCGGCGGGATAAGGACACTAAGGAACTTCACGTACGCTTAAAATCTTTTGCCAGTGATGATGAGGCTGAATTATTGCGAGACTTTAGCGAATTGGTGCAACAGCACTATAATGATCCCACCAAATATTCCATTTGTGGGCATAATATAAAGGAGTTTGATATTCCCTATATCTGTCGGAGGATGGTCATCAATAGTTTGCCCTTACCTCGTCCCTTGAACATAGCGGGCAAAAAGCCCTGGGAAACCAAACATTTGCTAGATACCTTGGAGTTGTGGAAGTTTGGAGATTACAAACACTATACGTCCTTGAAGCTTCTAGCTGCCATTTTAGGTTTTCCTTCTCCCAAGGATGATATTGACGGGAGTGAAGTGGGGCGAGTATACTGGGAAGAAAATGCCTTGTCTCGTATCTCTCGCTATTGCGAAAAGGATGTGCTAGCTACTGTACAGCTTTTTTTGCGTTATCAACGCAAGCCTTTATTGAAGGAAGAGCAAGTTACTCATGTAGAAATGGTCTAAAGGATACCTTTGAATGTATAAAAGCTACCCTCTATCAAATCAGGTAGAGGCTTGTCGCTTTACTGAATGAGCGCCACCGACCCTGCGTGCTGCCTCACCACCCCATCAATAAAGGATATATCTGCGACGAAAACATACACGCCAGAGGCTGCTAGCTTTCCATTTACGAAACCATCCCAGCCATCGATTTCACTGTTGACGGGAATATTGCTGCGTTCGAATAAGATCTTTCCCCAGCGATCAAATATCATTAACTTTTGAATATCGGTCACCGCATTAGATCGAGCATAAATGGTAAAGAAGTCATTGATACCATCATCGTTAGGAGAAAAAACGTTGGGGGCATAGATCGGATAATCCTTACTTACTACTACCCGTATGCTATCGGTGGCCGTACAACCAAATTCATTGGTTACTTCCAGCACGATGACCTGATCTTCTAATGGCAGTAAATTAGGTCTGCTGCAAGTTTCACAGTCCAATACATCCGCTGGACTCCATTGGTATTGCAGGTTTTGATAGTTAGAAACAGCAGAGAGCACCGTACTTTCTCCTAGCGCTAAGCTAATGTCTTCTCCTAAATCCACCTCTAGTGCTGGCGGAACTGGAATTTCGACCGTTTGTACCCCAGAGCAACCAAAGCGGTCCCTGATGGTTAAGGTGTAGCTGTTCTTGTCCAATTGGTTGAAGGAACGTTGGCTTTGTGGAGGAAGATCATCCAATTGATATTCGTAGGGAGGGGATCCATTACGGACAGCAGTAATATTGATACTACCGGTACCATCACTCGCACAAGCTGGAGGAATGACACTGATATCTGCCATAATGTTCGGGTCAGGAACGACAGTGAGGTCTAAGGTCACGATACTATCACAGCCAATAGTCGAAATGAGGCTATCAACATAGATCCCGCTTGCCGTGTATGCCGAGTTACCCACGGAATAGCTTGCCCCTGCACATATAGTATCTGTGACACTGTACTCCAATGGCACTACGATGATCGTCGCCGTTTCAGAGAGTACCCTGCATTTATCATTGTTCAAATTTTCAGGAGAAGCGGCTAGTTGGAAGCGGTACAAGTAAGTCCCGCTAGCAAAATCGGTGATGATATAGGACAAATCTGAAGCTCCAGGAATAACGCTCCAGCTTTGTCCACCATTTGTGCTAATTTCCCATTGTATGAAATCCTGGGCAAAGGGAGAGTTGAAAACTTCGGCACTGATGGTGACGGGATCGTTGTCCAGACAAACGAAATTGATACCTACTGGTGTGATTACGGCATCTGGGCCACAGGGACGGAAGGTAATGTTGTCCAAGGCGAGGTCATTGCCGATGCCCCCTGGAGCATTATTACGGATGGAAAGGGTAAGTGAGGTGGTGCCTGGGTCCGTTATAAAGGTGAATCCGTAGGTATTCCAATCGTTCGTCTGTGGGACGTTGCCGGTTGTAAAGGCCTCTTCGTCATTAATGAAAAAACTCACATTAGGGAAGATATGACCTGTTACGCCTTGAGCGATCAAGTTGGCCACGTCAGCAGAGAACTCATACAAGGTATTTTCACAAAGCCCTGTAATTTGCTGGCGGTAAAAGACGCCGGGAGAAAAACTAGCATTCACGACCATCATATAACCATCAGGACTTGAACTATTGTCTTGTAAGTCGATCCAAGTCGGAAATAGGCCCGGCCAAGCTCCAGTGGCATTGGTAATAGTATAAGACCCATCCTGCGGAGGGCCAAAGGTTACATAGCTGTAATCAGGTGCGATACCGGGATCATTCGGAAGGATATTCGTCGCTCCCCGTCCAAAGTCACCATCTTCAAAAATATTCTCCCCAAGACTTCCTGTGCAGGTATCATTCATCATTAGAAAAGATGAAGTTTTTTCTGCTTCTGGAACTAGCGGTTCTGATGTGCTTCGGCTACTCAGAAGTAAGGTCGAGAATAGGACGACAAGTAGTAAAAATAAGCAGGGCGATTTCAACTGCATGAATCGGAACGTTTAATCGAATAACCTAATTGATTTTGACAGTAGATTTTCAAATATAAACATATCTGACACTTGGTGCGTGGCTTTCCTGTACTTTAACCCATGTGAGACAAATATGCGTTGCCGAATGCTGGTAAAGTCAGGGTGAGGGGAATCAGTCTCGGGTGGAATCTCCCTGGTTTTTCTCTCTACTCCGAGCAATGGCCTCAATTTTAGTAGCAAAATAGGGGTAGTGGGTGATGACCTGATCAAAGGCTGTTTTAGACAACTTATACATATCGCAATAGGTCTCAGCAACGATAGAGGCCGTTCGAAGTCGGTGTAGGAATAAGGAGATTTCACCGAAGAAGTCGCCATCGGAAAGGCTCGTAATTTCCTCTCCTTCCTCATTCAATACCGCAACCTCTCCATAGACAATGAAATACATCTCTTCCCCGATCTCCCCAGCACGGGTAATGTAGCTGCCGGGTGTGAAGACTACGGCTTGCAAATGCAGAGCGATGGATTCAATAAAGGCGTCACTGGCTTCCTGAAAAAGGGGAATCTTTTCTAGAATGTCCGTTTTCATTTGCATAGCTACCTGAGTCTTCAGGTGGAGGGGTAAAGTGTCCAGGAATTCTTCCTCATTCAAACCCAAGCGCTTTTGCCATTTATATTGAT
>JAHQWA010000528.1 GCA_019634045.1 Saprospiraceae bacterium | reverse complement strand
GTTTGCTCAAATAGAGGGCGGAGCAGAAAAGTACGGCTTTGATTACTCATTTGTATTGCCACAGGGTATCCAAAACAAACCCTATGCTTTTTATGAAAATGGGAAGTGGCTGAAGCTAAAAGGAAGTTCGCAGCTTGCTCATATTCCATTCGAACAGACTCAATATGAAGAAAGCAATCGAAACCGAAACCGGGATGGTGTGGGAGATTCCAACTGGGATCCTTCCTTAGCTGGCCGGATATTGGCCAATAAGGCAGTGCAATACATTAAAAACCAGGCAAAAAAGAGTACTCCCTTTTATTTGTACTACTGTAGTCAGGCCGTGCATGTACCACATACACCGACCAAGAAACTCAACCGCACAAAAATCGCTGGAACTACCCTTGGACGACATGGCGATATGATCAAGGAATTGGATGCACAGGTCGGCTTGATGGTAAAAGCGCTCAAAAGAAAGGGGATATATAAAAACACGCTATTCGTTTTCACTTCGGATAATGGAGGACTGAATCGGGACAAGAAATTGCGGGATGCAGGGCATGATTCAAGCAATGGTCTTACTGGCCAAAAAGGATCCATCTACGAAGGGGGGCATCGAGTCCCTTTCATAGCGGTATGGCCGGGTAGAATTGAGGCCGGTACGGAATCCTCCGTCACAATCGTTGGGCAGGATATGGTAGCTACTTTAGCGGTCATTGCTGAGGTAGAAACAAGTTCGGATAAGATCTTGGATTCCGCTAACCTGCTTCCCGTTCTGACCCAAAAGTCAACGGCACCCTTGCACAAATATTTGCTGCATCAATCGCAGGCTCGGGGTGGGCCTTATTACGCCTTGCGGGAAGGAGACTGGAAGCTGATTTTTAAAGCTCCGGGGCGGGAAAAATTTGACGACATGGAGAGGATTGGTCTTTACAACCTGAAAGAGAATAGGAGTGAAAGTCAGGAAAACAATTTGCTAGATAGGCTTGAACTCAAAGATCAGATCGAGGGTATGCATCGCCGATTTCTATCCATTCGTAAGGGTGGGGCTACCACTTTGTTTTGAGAGAAAGAACTAGCTCCAGCAGCAGGAGAATACTGCTCTAGAATGCTGCCTTGAAATATAAGACTGTTTCTCCAGTGGAATATCTTAAGGATCTATTGGACAATCCTAAAAAAATTAAACCTTCAATATGAATTTCCAACTTACGACAAAGCTGTTACTATTTTTCGTTCTACTTCTTGCGGCTTGTAATAGTCCAAAAGAGGATGCTGATCGTCCGCCTAATATTATTTACATCATGGCGGATGACCATACCACTCAAGGATTTGGCGCATATGGCAGCCGTCTGGCTAGCTTAGATCCAACCCCTAACATTGACCGATTAGCAAAGGAAGGTATGTTATTGGAAAATGTTTTCTGCACCAATTCCATCTGCACACCCTCCCGGGCAAGTATTATGACGGGGCAATACGGGCATGTGAATGGGGTACATGATTTAAGCGGTTTTCTAAAGAAGGAAAATCAACACCTTGCGCTTGAATTGAAGGAACTAGGATATCAGACTGCAATGGTTGGTAAATGGCATTTGAAATATGCACCCGATGCTTTTGATTATTACAATGTGCTACCCGGCCAAGGACTATATTTTGACCCTGTTTTGTACAATTCCGAAGGCATTGGCGAAAAGAAAGAGATAAAATTCAACGAAGGCCTGAATCGCGAGGTGTCTGCTCAAACCTATGAAGGCCATTCTTCGGATGTGATTACGGATATTGCCTTGAACTGGTTAAAAACAAAACGTAAAAAAGATCAGCCCTTTTTCTTAATGCACCATTTTAAAGCACCACATGACTTTTTCGAATTTGCTCCTCGATATACAGATTATTTAGAAGATGTGGAGATTCCAGAGCCGGCCAGTTTGTGGTACAATGCCAATAATGGTTCTATCGGTACACGGGGTGTAAATGATGCGTTAACCGACACCATTGGGTCATCTATTGGGCATCGAAATATCATACGCAACATGGGGATGCATATGAAAATTGACCCCAACATCCCAGATCCAGAATACAAGAAATTGGCTTATCAGGAATATCTCAAACGTTACCTCCGCTGTGTCAAAGGGGTAGATGATAATGTGAAACGGATTTTCGATTACCTGAAGGCAGAAGGGCTTGAAGATAATACGGTCGTAATTTACACGGGAGACCAAGGCTTTATGCTAGGGGAACACGATTATATCGATAAAAGATGGATGTATGAAGAGTCTATGCGAATGCCTTTCCTAATTCGTTATCCGAAATTGATAAAAGCGGGTAGCAGAGCAGATGCGATTATCAACAACACTGATTTTGCACCTACCATGATAGAATTGGCTGGTGGAAAAACGCCGGACTACATGCAAGGGAGCAGTTTTAAATCCATTTTAGAAACGGCTGAAGAACCTGAAGGTTGGCAACAGGAAACCTACTATCGCTACTGGATGCATATGGCCCACAAACACAACAACCCCGCCCATTTTGGTATCCGAACTAAAAAATACAAACTGATTTTCTTCTATGGCAGAGATTATAAGGAACGGACGGGTAAAGCACAGAAATGGGCCAATAACCCCGCCTCCATGTCTAGTTTTGAAACCCCTGCCAGCTTGGGAGTTTTATGACCTTACTAAAGACCCCCATGAAATGGATAATAGATATGGACAGCCCGAATATGCGGATGTAATCGAAGACTTGAAACAGCGACTTAAGGACTTAAGAGCTAAGGTAAAAGAGGATGATTCTGAATTTCCTGCTATTGAAGAGGTGGTGAAGAAGCATTGGCTTGACTAAGAATAACGCCCGACTACTTTCCCACCCATTAGGGGCAAACTAGACAACTTGTAATTATGATTAGAAGCCTAAGCAGTATATGGTGTTTGTTATTAGTAGCCGAGATTGGCTTTGCTCAAATAGTTGTGCATGAAAACCCTACGGCAAACCGCCCTATTGAGGTGGTGCAGTGGGAAGTAAACGATGTAGTCTATAAGCTGAAAGAAGAGGTAGAAGCCCCATTTGAAAAAGTCGCCTTTGCTATCGTCAAAGATCAGTATAGCGAACAGAAGGTGCCTTTGTTTTATAATGGCAATCAGGAATGGGTGTTTCGGTATTCAAGTTCTACAACGGGGCGTAAATCTTTTGTAATAGAATCGGCAATTAAAGGATTGGCAGGTAAAAAAGGATTATTCATTGTCTCCAAAAATGAAGAAAAATCTCGCCACGGAGGAATTGTGCGAAACTCAAAAGATCCAAGACATTTTTATTACGAAGATGGATCTCATTACTTCAATCTGGCCTTTGAATGTGACTGGCTGTATGCCCTGGACTACGGAGACCCTGAATTACCAAAAACCAAACACCTTCTATCTCTTTTAAAAGATAACGGCTATAACCAAATTGTAATGAACGTTTATGCTTATGGCCTGGATCTTGACTGGGTCACAGACAAGCGTTTAAAGAATCATCCTGAGCATGACTACGGAGAACGAGAGGATATCTTCCCCTTCTTAGGGTCTAATTCTAATCCCGACTATAGTGCACTGAACCTGGATTTTTTTAACCATCTAGACCGAGTCATTGCGGAGATGCATCAACATGAAATTGTCAGTCACTTAATGATCTATGTTTGGAATAAAAGAGTGGCATGGCCTGAACCCGGCTCCAAGGCCGATGATATGTATTATGATCATGTCATAAAAAGGTACCAGGCTTTCCCTAACATTATCTGGGATGTATCGAAGGAGGCGACCTCTAAAATCGCATTCAGTCAAAACAAAAACATCACGCAGCACATCAGAGAACGTGCTATTCGCACTAAGGAATTGGATGCCTACAACCGCTTGGTTTCTGTGCATGCTTATGGGTTTTGTAAAAACAATAAAGATGTAGTAGACTTTATTTCCATTCAAAACTGGAGACTGAGTATTTATCAACAAATGCTGGAGGCCTACGAGGCTTTTCCTGATATGCCTATTTTCAATATTGAACATGGAGGATATGAGGAATCCCCTTATGAAATCTTCCCGGGAGGCTATTCCAATGCCGAGGCCTGCTTAAGAAGGAATTATCTGTGTCTATTTGCCGGAACCTACTCTACCTACTATTGGCAAGGGGCTGCCTGGAATGCTATTATTCACAATCCTTATGAACAAGCAGATGATTTTATCAAGCCCCATTTTGAATATTTCAAGCACATGAGGAGCTTATTTGATCGGGTCAAATTTGAAAACTTTGAGCCAATGGCCAAGTACAGTGCGAGATCCTACAACCTGACCGATTATAAGGAGGGAGTGCTTTTGCAGTATTTCCCAAAGGAAGTGCATCAAGATGACATTCGGAGGCAACTAAACCAGGAGTTTGATTGGGAAAATGCTACTCAGCAATGGTTTAACACGCTTACCGGGGAGTTCACTAAAGAAAGGAAGCTTATATATAAGCACAAGTACAATTTTTGGGATTGGCGGCCTTGGCGACACGAAGCCGATGCTGTTTTGATTATTCGAAACTTAAAGCCCAAGACTTAGAACACCGTGTAGGTGGCAAGCCTCCTGCCAGGTAGCTACCAAAATGCAAGACCAACAAAATGAAAAAACTCCTTCTATTCCTGACCGTCGTGACATGGATAGGGTCATGCCAACAAAAGCCAGCAGACACAACACAGGACGCTTTCCCTTTCTTTATCACAGAAGAAAAGCCCGATCGTCCGTTAAGTGCAGCGGTGGAGCGGAATTACGATGGATACATGGCTGTGCGTCCGGAACAAAACGAACTCTATACGCAGTTTAAATATACTCCACTGAAGGGCTTCGACTACCATGGTGGAGATGGTACGATCACCCGTAGAGACCCCTCCAAAGTGATTTTTGAAAACGGGAAATACTACGTCTGGTACACCTACCGAAATACCCCGGTTAAGCCAGTGGGAATGGCCAGAGCCAAGGAAGCCAATGATACTATTCCCTCATCCGACTGGGATCTGGCAGATATATGGTACGCTACCTCTAGAGATGGATTCACCTGGGAAGAGCAAGGTGTGGCCGTACCTCGCCCGCCAAAACCACAGCCGGGATGGCGCTCCGTCACCACTACCGATATCCTGAAATGGAGAGGTAAATATTACCTGTACTATCAGGCTTTTATGGAAGCAAGTGGTTTGAAAGGAGATAATTGCCCCGTGGCAGTATCCCATGCCGACTCCCCTGATGGACCTTGGACGCCTACGAATGAGGTTGTGATAGCAAACGGTGCAGCGGGTGAATGGGATCAGTTCAAAATTCACGATCCTTACCCACTCGTTCATGATGGCAAAATCTATATCTATTACAAATCTGGTTTCGACGACAGACCCGAGTATAAACCTTCAAAAATCCGCATGCAAGGCTTGGCCATTGCTGACGATCCGCTTGGGCCATTTGAAAAACATCCACTTAACCCTTTAATCAATTCCGGCCACGAAACGACCTTATTCCCCTTCAAAGAAGGGGTGGCAGCCATTGTTCAACGGAATGGTATGGAGCACAACACGATTCAATATGCGAAGGATTGGGTGAACTTTGAAATAGCTTCTATTAGCGAATTATTGCCGATAGCAGCCGGTCCCTTCATACCCGATGCTTTCACGAATACAAAAGATGGTCGAGGAATAAACTGGGGACTGTCACATTTTATCAATGCCGCCAGCGACTGGTCGAGAAATCATACCATCCTGACCCGCTTCGATTGTGACTTAAGTCTGGATGTTCATGATGAGCAGATGAAAGGACATTATCTTAGGTACAGCCCTGAGTTTCATTACAAACAAGGCTTGAGCAAAGAACAAGTGGAACGCATCAAAAGGGAAAATAAGGAGAGGATGACACAAGGGAAAAGTTCTTAGTACGGTGAAATATATTGTAATTACTGGTGCGACAGGAGGTGTCGGAAGCATGCTGGCCCAAGGCCTAGCAGCAAATGGCCATCACATCATTTGCTTAGGCCGTAGCCTGGAACGACTGGAAGGTTTGGCGGTACAGCTGAGATCGCGAGGCTGGAAAGCATCTGTGGAAGTAGCTGACATGATGGATCATGATCAGGTGATAGAAGCTGGCGAAAGGATGCTAAAAGACTTGGGCCAGGTTGATGTTTGGATCAATAATGTGGGGGTGAATAATCACAATGCTATCGGTCCAAGTTGGGAGCTGGAGCCACAAGACTGGTGGACGGAAGTGTCTCTTAATCTCTACACTACCTATATCGGCACACGCACGGCAATTAATCTAATGAAGGGGAGGAATGCTGGCTATATCATCAACCTGGGAGGAGGAGGCGTGCAAGAGCCCAAACCATTTGGCTCTGCTTATGGCGCAGCCAAAACGGCCATTGTCAAGTTTACGGAAACGGTGAATATTGAGCTGGAGCAAGAAGGACTTAAGATCAAAACCTTTGCCTTTAACCCTGGCTTTATCCGCAATACACGAACGGAGGAACTTGTGGAGTCCGAGGTGGCGAGAAGGTATATGCCGAACTTGGAGCAAATCCTCAAGTACGGAAAGATGTCAGAGATCAGCGATTCCATTGAATTAATAGAAGTCCTGATTAGTGGAAAGGCTGATGCCTTGGCCGGGAGGTATTTCTTTTCGGATGATCAAGATGTCCTCAAGGCAATTGCCAAGCAAAAGTTATATGTGGAGGAGGGAAGGAATTTGCTACGGGTACGCTAAATGGAAGAGACCGTGTAGCCTCCTCTTTTTGAGAGAATAAAAAAGAATTAGTTAGAATCCGAAAAGCTTCATAAGCGTATGAAATGTACTTACTTATCGATCTTCGCATTTTTCGTTTCGTTAAACTTTGTTTTAGGAGGGAGTATTGATATTCACTCGTCAATTAAGAGTGAGATGAGGGAAATCGCTATAGCGAAACTAGAGGTGACACTGGCAAAACTGAAGCCTAAGGCAGGGGATAAAGCAGCTTCCATTTTTTTGATCAATGCTGAACAGGAAGCCTCGAAGCTCCAAGAATTGGGGATATCTCCGGGTGTGCTTAAGTCAGAAGCCTTTCAAATTATTCCAACTGATCAGGCCGTTTATGTGGTTGGGGGAGATGATAGGGGGCTGATGTATGGGATACTTGATCTCAGAGATCAGTTGGAATGGAGTCAGAGCCTCAGTCAGGTCGAAGCAAAGCAGGAAGCACCGAGATTCCATTTTCGGGCGATTAAGTTCAATTTGCCTTGGTCCTCCTACCGGCAGAGCGAGTCCCTTCAATTGCATATGGAAACGGTGAAGGATACTACCTTCTGGGTCGACTTTCTGGACATGATGGCCGATAACCGCTTCAATGCTTTGACGCTTTGGAATTTGCATCCTTTTACTTTTATGATTCAACCCAAGGCCTTTCCTGAAGCGACCCAGTTTACAGGGCAGGAATTCGAGGATTGGCGAACCTTTTGGAAAACGCTTTTTCGGATGGCGAAAGATCGCGGAATCGAAACCTATATTCTCAACTGGAATATCATCGTATCACCGCAAATGACTGAAGCGCATAATGTGGCTAACTACAAAGATGATTTAGAGTGGCACTACGGCTTCACCCCAGCTGATACCTCCCAGATCATTGTGGATTATATGCGGGAGTGTATTACCCAAGTGATTAATGAATATCCCAACCTAACCGGTGTGGGAGTGAGTATTGGCGAAAGAATGAAGATGCCGATTGAAGATGCCATGCAGTGGGTGAAAAATACCTTTGTCGAAGGGATTCGTAGAGCAGACAGGAAAGCAAAGTTTATACATCGAGCCCCCTTCTCGATAGATCCTGAGGTGGCGCGCCAATACATTGAATCCTACACTGACTTTGAGGATCCCATTATCATGGAATTCAAGTTTAACTGGTCGCATGCTCATTCTACACCTCATCTCTCCATAACTCATGGGGGGCGCATCAAAGATCAATATTGGAATCCCAAACCCACCAATTATCAGATGGCATGGATGATGCGCAATGAGGATTTTCTCATGCTCAACTGGGGGAATACTGCCTTTATGAGAGAGCATATCGCTGTAAATGGACATGACTTTGTTGCCGGCTATTTTATTGGTTCAGAAACTTATATCCCTGCCAAGGAATTCCGAATTAAATCAGGGGTTACATACAAATGGAAATATGCCTTCGAAAAACAGTGGGCGTTTTATCAGATGTGGGGTCGACTCTTGTATAACCCGACAAGCTCAGATCGTTTTTTTATCCAGCAATTTGAACTAAAATATGGAAAAGAGGTAGGAGAGAAGATGTTTGAGGCACTTCAGTTGGGAAGCCGAATGCCCTTAGCTTTGGCCTCATTTTATCAAGGCACTTGGGATTTTACGCTTTACTGCGAGGGATTTCTCAATGGGGGGCAACTCTATCGTAATTATAAGGAATCCACCAAAGCCTTTATTAATGTAAATGAAATGATCACGCATCGTACCCTAGACCCGAGATATTTAACGATCGATGAATTTACAAATCGCAAACTCAAGGAATTATCGATTAAAGATGAAGAGATCACCCCCCTGGAATTGGCCGAAGAAATGGAAGCCAAGGGAAATGCCATACTCGAGATATGTGAAACAATAGAAGCCAAAGCATCAAAGAATGTCGATAATTTCCAGATTGAATGGAATGATTTCCAGGCCTGGGCCTACTTGAGCAAATACTTCGCAGCTAAGTTGCGCGGGGGAGTCTATCTAGATGAGGCCCGAAAAACGGAAAATACGGACGCACAAGCACTGGCAGTGCAACACCTTGAGCAGGCGGTGAACCATTGGGAATCTCTTATAGCAGTCACCTCAAGACAATATCAGGAGGTCTCCCTTCTACACATCAAAACGACCAAGTTTTCATGGCAACTCTTTCTTCCTCAGGTCCGCAAAGATGTGGAAATGGCCAAGGGAGAAATTGACTAAAGTAACTGGTTTTCTTATTCGTTAGATGACTATATCTTCAGCCTGCCTAATTGAATTTCAGGAGGAGAAAATTACAGATTCTAAGTGCTTCATGGCTTTCTGAGGTTTACCGATGGGAATGAGCCATCTAAAAACTATATTTGTTTTGCTCGAACACAGAACTCGGCAATAAATAGCAAAACAAAATGAAAAACAACCTCCTCTACGGCCTGCTGCTGATCAGCCTGGTGTATAGCTGTCAGCAGAATGAAGGCAACAAATCTATTCTTGCTGCTAAAGATGTTGAACGGATCGTGCTAGTCGGTGGATCGCTGATCTCCGGTATGGAAGATCATGCTTTCTTTGAAACGGCGGTTACGACTTATTTCGCCAATCAAAACTTCAGCATGCGTAATGTTGGTTGGCCCGCTGATGATGTGTACGGCTTAGCTCGATCTCAGTTTGGCTCAGCACAAAATACACGGTCCTGGCAACCTCCTTCTGCTGAACAGGGATTTGGTTCAAAGGTGTTGATGCAGCACATTGAAGAAGCCGCGCCCACCACCTTGATGATTGGCTATGGGGAGGAAGCGGCCTTCGCCGAAAGTGAAGCGGATTTCGACCTGTTTACCAGTGGTTATACCCGCCTGCTAGACTTTGCAGCCGAACAAAATACAAGGGTCATTCTGCTAACTCCTCCTAAGCATGAAGTGGCTTTTTCTGCTGCAGAGGATTGTCAAAAGCGGAACGATTGGTTGGCTAAAGCGAGTGCGTTTATCAAAGCGCAGGCGGCTGCTAGGGGGCACCTCCTTATTGATTTGTACGAGGAGTTGATCCAGGAGCCAAGCAGACAGGAGTTTACTGTCAATGGGATGCAGTTGACCGCTAAAGGATATCGTAAAATGAATGAGATCTTGCTCCAAAACCTGAAAATCGAGCACCCTAAATATTTCAGTATTGCTATAGACACTGCCGCTGCCGTCCTGCAAGCCAGAAACTGCCAAATTACGGATTGGGGATCTACGCTACGTGGTGTGAGCTTTAATCTTACGCCTCAGCAACTGCTGTATGCAGGACAGGTCACTTCCAAGGAACCAGTGGCTATTTATGTAAACGGTGAGCTAGCGGCTAATAGCCAGGATACTATCTCTTGGATCAATTTGGTCACTGACTCATTGCAACAGGAAAGACTAGTTAATACCATCAAAGAAAAGAATAGACTACATCGGTATCGGCTAAGACCGCTAAATGAGGCTTACATCTACTTATTTAGACGCCACGAAATGGGGCACCTGGCCTATGAAATGGATGATCTAAATCGACTGGTAGAGGAGAAGGAAAGAGAGATTAGTCGATTGTTTGCCAGCCGGACTTATGATGTGGAAATTGAATTGATCCAACCTTGGAAATCCCCTAAGGACTATCCAGAGGATGAAGTGCCAACTTTTGTTCCCGAACCGGACATTGAGGCCGAAATAGCTGCCTTTCAGGTGGCGGAAGGTTTTGAGATGAGCCTATTCGCCTCAGACCCTATGATCGCCAACCCCATTAACATCAACTGGGATACTAAGGGGCGCGCCTGGGTGGCTACCAGTAGCACCTACCCCCATATCGTCCCTGGCCGCGAGCCCAATGACAAGATTATCATCTTGGAGGATACCGACGGCGACGGCGTTGCGGATAAGCATACCGTTTTTGCAGAGAATTTATTGATTCCGCATTCGGTAATGCCGGTACCAGGGGGAGCCTACGTCGCGGCTACTACGCAGTTGCTATTTCTAGCGGATACCGATGGCGATGACGTGGCTGATGAAAGACGAGTGGTCTATGATGGATTTGGCAATG